>JAKSBL010000266.1 GCA_022361115.1 Spirochaetota bacterium
CTATTGCTTTTAAGTTTTGTTTTATCTGGTGAACCTGTTCAAAAATTGAGAATTGCCATTCTTGAGTTTACCAATAACAATGTTGAAAAAGAGATCGCTGAAGCTGTTGTAGAAAATCTTTATACCTCTTTCATTAGTTCCGGTTATTTTGAAGTAGTAGAAAGGGCACAGCTAATCAAGCTTCTCGATGAATTAAATTTGCAAAATTCAGATGATTTTAATGATGAATTAAGGGATAACCTGGGAAATCTATATGGGACTGAGCTGGTTATTTTGGGAAGTGTTACCTTAATTGGGCAGCAAATCACTATAAATTTAAGAGGAGTTGATGTTGAAACAGGTGTAGCCAGAGTTGCAAAAAATGTAACGACTTCAGATATAAATGAGCTAACTTTTTTGATACCTAATTTAGTAGATGATGTGGTAAACAAAGAATTTAAACTTACTTCAAAGAAAAAAGAGCCTAAAAAAGAAAAGAAAGAAGTGGTTAAAAAAGATCCTGAAGCAAAAGATAATCTTACTTTGAATCGAAGAAAATCTATTGTTTTTATGTCTCTCTCTTTTGGTATATCATTAACCGGGATCATAACAGGTGCCTGTCTTTTGGGTGTTACTTATCCACATTATAAAGATTTAAATAGTGAAGCAGCCACTTTAAGTGATGCTGATAGATATGCCCGCGCCGCAGTAGCAAGTCTTGTTATAGGGATAGTTATTGAAGTTACCGGAGTTATTTTTTTCATCCCTGCAGTTTTTCATTTAGTTAAAGTCATTTCCTATTCCCTTAGAATAAAAAACTCTAAGCAAGTTTCTCAAGCTAGATTTCTAGACAATTTAAATATCCAATACCAGAGTGATAAACTAAATTTTTATTATGCTTTAAGGATCTAGTTAAATTATATAGAATAACTAAATATTGAAGATATTTTGCTGACAAATGGAGTGAAATATGAAACAAGTACTTTTTTTTACTTTAGCCATTTTAATAATTTTTACCAGTTGCGATGCCTTAGGATTAAAAACTTCAAAAAATTCCATTGAAGTTGAATTTCATAATGATTCAGATGTTTCAACAAAAATAGGAATAGCTACAGGAGATACTGTAGAATCAATCGAGGATTCTGTTACGGTTTCAGCTGGAGGATCAGAAACCATAGTGTATTCTCCAGGCACATATTATGCTGTTTTTTATGATAATGCGAACTCTGGCTGGTATAGAAATAATACCTCAACAAAATGTACTGCAGGCAATAATTATGAATGTACAGTTAGCGGAACAAATCCAACTTACTTTGTTTCATATTTAGAATAATTTTACTATTACAAAAAGCCGCCTTCTTGAGAAGATGTTTAGGCTAGGCCTTTTAGGACACACAGGCGGGTAGCAAATTACTGTTTGTGACCAGCCAGCTCTCTTCTATTGTTTTCTTGAATTTCTCATTTAATATTGACAATCCGGTCATAAATTTCTATGATAGATTTTCTTTTTAACTAACAGTTTCATAATTAAAAATTTTAAAACTTAAGTTGAAAAATAATTTAAAAATAAGGATTTTAAGACATGATAGATTTGGAAAGATTATTACTCGATATTAAATCCCTGGCAGTAGAGGTCGGTGAATATCAAAAAACAAAATTTATGAGCAAAGACTTACAGGTAGAAAGTAAGGATATTGTTATAGATTTGGTAACTGAAGCGGATAAAAAATCTGAAGAAATAATTCTCTCTTTTATTAAAAAAAAATTCCCGGATCATAGTATTTTAGCAGAAGAGTCAGGACAAAATAATCAGGTTTCAGATTATTTATGGGCAATAGATCCTCTAGATGGCACCATTAATTATGCAAAAGGGATCCCTATCTTTTCGATTTCGATTGCTCTTCAATATAAGGGAGCTACAATACTGGGAATTGTTTATGCCCCTTTTCTCAATCAGATGTTTGAAACTATCAAAGGAAAGGGTGCTTATTTAAATGGTCATAAAATTTCTGTTTCAAAGGTAACCTCATTAGAAAAATCTGTTTTGGCTACTGGATTTCCCTATGATCGAGCAACATCATCATTAAATAATACTGATTATGCTGCACATTTGATTCCAAGACTAAGCGGAATCAGGAGAATGGGATCAGCGGCTTATGATTTAGCAAGTGTTGCTGCAGGACATTTAGATGGGTATTGGGAAATGTGTCTCAATCTCTGGGATGCAGCTGCTGGGATGTTACTGGTGGAGGAAGCAGGTGGGGAGTTTATTCATTTTAGAAATGATCGAAAAATATCCATTATTGCTGGAAATCCGGAAATTATAAAGAAAATACAAACAGAACTTAGCGCAGTAGATAAGGTAAGATAATTATCCATTCTTTTTAAAAGTAAAAATGAGTTTTTGAAAAGGAGTTTGAAAAAAATATAAAATTAAATCATGAAGGACACAAAGGAATTTTATTCAGACTATGAAGATGGCTCAGAATACTATTAACAGTGAAAGCACGGTTTAAGTTTCATTCTTCCTGTCTTGCTTCCTGTCCTTCTTGCACTTTTAAATATTGCTTTTTTTAGTGAATCAAAACAAATCTTTCATCATTGAATAAATCATTTAGTTTACCTTTAAAACATCAGCTATAACCTCTTTAAAGCTAGCTTTTGGTAAGGCTCCAGCTGCCATTTGCGGTTTTCCATCCTTTGGAATAAATAATAGGGTAGGAATACTTTGGATACCAAAAGCCATGGAAAGTTCTGGTTCTGCTTCTGTATCGACTTTATAGAAATTGACTTTACCTTCATATTCTTTACTGAGTTCTTCGATAATAGGGGCAACCATTTTACAGGGACCACACCAATCAGCATAAAAATCAATGACACTAGGTAAATCTCCATTGTATTTCCACTCTTTTTCTGTTTCATAATTAAATACTTTTTCTTTAAAGGTCTCTTTTGTTAACATTTCAGCCATATTAGCTCCTTGAATTGAGAAATTGATGATGAGAAGTTGTCTTTTTTAATATGTTTTAACATTCTTTTATAGAACATCTTTTCCTACATCTAAAAAAGTTTTGACACTAATTGATCATATTTAATATAAGAAAATTATTTGCTATTAGCAAGTGTTTTTTTAATTTTCTTTCAAAAAAAACAAGGGATTGGTCCCTTGTTTTTATAAAAAACTAAATCAAATTAAACATTTAAAATGTGTTCAGCTTCATCATTACTCTTATCATCAGTAAGTAGTTGATTTTTAATAATAAATTTAATTTCATCATCAATAATCGTAACAATCACTTTATCCCCATTCTGTACTTTTTTAGTGAGCATTTCTATGGAGAATGGGTCAGCGACTTCTTTCTGTAAGGCTCGTCTTAAAGGCCGGGCTCCAAATTTCTTGTCATAATGTTTGGTAATGAGAAAATCCTTTAATTCCTGGGTTAATTCCAGGGTAATGTTGAGTTCTTCCATGTTATCACTGATTTCTTTAAACATAATATCAATAATCTGGTATAAATTACTCATGCATAATGGATGAAATACAACAATATCATCGATTCGGTTGATAAATTCGGGACTAAAGAAACGTTTTAGTTCATTTAAAGCTGCTGTTTTTATCTCTTTGAAAACAATTTCATTATCGGTGAGAGAAAATCCAAAATTTCGATCTTTATTGATTTCTCTGGCTCCTACATTACTGGTCATAATAATAATGGTATTCCGGAATGATACACGGTGATTCAGATTATCTGCCAGCTCACCTTCTTCCAGTATTTGTAAAAGGATATTAAAGACATCAGGATGAGCTTTTTCTATTTCATCAAAAAGGATAACCGAATAGGGCTGCCTTCTGACTTTTTCTGTCAAAAGTCCTCCTTCTTCATAGCCTACATAACCAGGAGGAGCTCCAATTAAACGGGATACATTGTGTTTTTCCATAAAATCTGACATATCCAGTCGGATCAGAAAAGATTCGTCCCCAAACAGATATTCAGCCAGAGTTCTGGCTAATTCGGTTTTACCGACTCCTGTAGGGCCAAGAAAGACAAAGGAGCCCATTGCCCGTTTTTTTGATGAGAGGCCTAACCGGGAACGGCGAATAGAAGAGGCAACCGCCTTGATCGCATCTTCCTGTCCTACCACCCTTTGGTGCAGAATTTCCTCAATGTTTAATAATTTTGTGGATTCACTTTCCTCAATTCTTGCTAACGGGATTTTTGTGATATGAGAAATGAGTTGAGCAATATCTTCCCGATCTACAACAATCTTTTCTTTGACAACATTTTTTTGCCATTTCGAGAGGAGATTTTCTTTATCATTAGTGAGTTTTTGAATTCGGTCTTTGATTTCAATACATTCTTCAAAAAGCTGTTCTTTTATCAATTTATTTTTTTTGATACTGAGCTCACTAATTTCATTTTCAATTTGAATTAATTTACCTGGTTTACCAGATTTTTTTAAACGAGCTTTAGAGCCTGCTTCGTCCAGTAAATCAATAGCCTTGTCTGGTAAAAAGCGTTCTGTTAAATATCGTTTACTCATCTTAGCTGAATCTTCGATAGCTTCATTGGTGTATTGGACATTATGATGTTTTTCATAGAGATATTTGATACCAGTGAGTATTTTTATGGTTTCCTCAACAGATGGTTCTTCAATATGAACGGATTGAAAACGACGTTCTAAAGCTGCATCTTTTTCAATATGTTTTTTATATTCATTTAAGGTAGTTGCTCCAATACATTGAACTTCACCTCGTGACAGAGCTGGTTTTAACATATTAGAAGCATCAATGGCACCTTCGGCAGCACCAGCACCAATAATGGTATGAAGTTCATCAATAAAGAGAATGATGTTTTCAACATCTTTGATCTCTTTCATGATTTTTTTCATACGTTCTTCAAACTCGCCTCGATATTTTGTTCCAGCAACCAGTAAACCAAGATCCAGGCTAACAACTCGCATATCTTGCAGCACATCAGGCACATTTTTGGCAATAATCCGTTGTGCTAAGCCTTCTACAATTGCAGTCTTTCCTACACCAGGATGACCAATTAAAACTGGGTTATTTTTTGTTCGACGAGTTAGTATTTGCACAACCCGCTCTATTTCAACTTCTCGGCCAATAACCTTATCCAGCTTATCTGCATGGGCTAATTGAGTCAGGTCTCTTCCAAATTCATCCAAAGTCGGGGTTTTTTTTACAATTTCTTTTTTTATTTCTGTTTTTCCAAAGCCAATGATTTTTACAATGGCTTCTTTAAAATTTAATGGATTGATATTATGTTCTTCAAAAACCTGATTTACAACTGATGCTTGATCATGCATTGCTGCTAACATGAGGTGCTCAGTGCCAATATAGGAATAGCCCATATTTTTAGCTTGTTCAGCACTGACTTCTAACATTTTTTGAGTTTGAGGTGAAGGTAAAACATCCCCCAGATACACAGGGCTTTCTTTTTTGACAAGAAATTCTTCTATATCTTCAATCAGTTCGGGAATATCTACGCCTAAACTGAGCAATGTTTTTACTGCTACACCAATTTCATCTTTAAGAATAGCAAGAACCACATGTTCAGGTTCTAATTTATCTGCATTGTATTTTTTTGCTTCTTCTTGAGCCAGTATTCGAATAATTCGGTTGGCGCGGGACGTAAAACCGCGATTATACATTCGCTTCCCCCTTAGTCAGATAGGTTCTAATCAAAAAAGCTCTTTTTTTATTATCAATAGTGTGATTTTCTATGTTTGTATTTTTGATCTGGTTTTTCATTAACCTCAGCAACAATCGGTTC
>JAKSBL010000642.1 GCA_022361115.1 Spirochaetota bacterium
CAGATCAAAAGGGAAAAAAGTCTTATTTTCCATATTACTATACTGTCCTACATTAGGATTGGCTCCCTTATCCAGCAGAAATTTGATGAGTTTCATATGATTTTGTTCAACGGCAGTTACCAGAGGGGGAAATTCCGGCCCATCAAGATTGACTTTATATTTGCAAAACAATTCCAGTATTTGAAAATAACTGGATTCTTTTGACTTGTTTTCGAGTAGTTTATCAACAGCCAGATTAAACTGACGATAGGCACCCTGATAACGGTGATAGGAAGAGTTGGGATCAACCCCTTTGGATAGGTATTTTTCTACTTTTTTAACATCTCCTTTTTCAATAGCATCGGATAATTTAATTTCATCACGGGATGCGGCAACTGACAGAAAAGTGAAAGCAAAAATAAATACTAAAATTAATAACTTCTTCATAAAGCCTCCTCAATAAGAAGTAAGAATAAATGATCTGGCTTTCGATTTAATTTTAACAGAGAATTCGAAATTATTCTTCCTATCTTATAAGATGGGAAAGAATTTTAGTTCTTTTTTCTGAGGGTACCGGGTGAAGTTTTGAGAATTCGGTCACAGGCAGCGTAAAAAGCAGATTGTGAATGAAAACCAACCGTCAGGGCAACTGAGAGGATAGTTCTCTGATTATCATGTTCTAAAAGTTTTTTCGCTTCATTAACCCGGTACTCATTGACAAAATCATGATACCTTTTATTGATTTTATCATTTAGAATTTCTGATAATTGATGGGAGGAAATATTACATTTCTCAGCCAATGATTTTAAGGTTAATTGATTATCGCGATAGATTTTTTCTTTTTCCATTAAATGGAAGAGTTGATTTAAAACCAGGGGAACATTTAAGCTTTCAATATGAGATTTGGTATATCCTATCCGTATGGATTCCAGTTTGATTAAAAAGAGAAAATTAGGGTATCGGTTTCCCAGTAAAAAAATGATGATGATCAAAACAGTGAGGGCACAATAAACCAGCTTTTCAAAATCAATGACCACTAATTTATCAAGAAACCAGGCCAGATTGATAATATAACTGGATATGGTTATTGCAATGGCCAGATTGACAATTTTCCTTTTGTTACTCTCCATCTTTTCTCTGAACTGAAATAGATGAATCAATACCAGTGTCATGTAAAAAGCCAGATGAATAACTGCAAAAATAGCAGTAAGAAAAATCAAGAATTGTAAAAGGTTCCAATCCTGATGGGGATAGGGGGTCACTGGTCTATGCCTGATTAATCCCTGTAGAATAATGAGAGGCTCGATTACACTTACAATAAAGCAGGGGATAAAATGGGTGATCATTTTAAGCTTTAAATAAGATTTGAAATGGATCAGGTTTTGAAAATAATAATAGGTAAATGGGCCAACTAATAAATAAAAAATCACTTTTGAACTATAAGTGATACTGGAAAAAATATCAGATATTATGAAGTAATTTAATCCTGCAGATATCTGGGCAAAACCAAAAGCCAGCAAAAAGGCAATGAAAAAATAATTATCTTTACTCTTATCTTTAATATAGCTTTGTCCCAGTGCTAAAATGAGAGAAAAAAAGCCACCAAAGAAAATGAAAAACAGGAGGAAATGATCTAAGCTCATTCTTAAGAACCAAAAATTATGATTGTGATATCAGGATATCTTTTTTATCTTATCAGATTTTTCAAAAAATATGATTATTAATAATGAAAATAGCAAAAAATGAAAAAATTATAAAAAATATCTTATAGATAAAATGGTATAAACCGTTAGAGTCAGTGCTGTTTAGAAGATAGTTCTGTATTTCTATTGGTTTTTATTGACAGTGATTATAATTTTTCCTATCATTAAAAGAAAAAAACAAGTTAATGATTGAAAACAAATTTATTGAGGCAAAAAATAACGAAAATAAAAAGTATCTGGACAATATACAGGAAGGACCATAGTTACAATCAGGGATAATAATGTACAACAAAAGAGGGTGAAAGCTGTTTGAGCCGGTATCCATGTGCGGGGCCAAACCGTGAATCCTCTCTTTAGGAATTACGGGATTTTAAGGGAGTTTATCACCTCTCACTTTGTTAATGAGATGATAAAAAATCCCATGTTGTCAAAGGAAATAAAATATGAAGCTAGTTAAAATCAAAGGTTCTCCTGCAGAAATGGGTCTGCAGTATGGGAGAGAGTGTAAAAAACTGATTGAAAAATCACTTAATACCTGGTACAGGTTTGCTGCAATATCTCAAACATCTGGTTTTCAATCAGGTTATCCTACATTAAGGGAAGTTTTTCCATTGTTGTTTAGATTCAGGGATAAAATTCCTGACTTACAAAAACGTGCTTTAAAATATGAGCCTTATATTAAAAAAAACTGGCCTGAAGTTGTTGATTTTATGAGAGGTATAGCAGACGGGGCAGGCAAGGAATATAGGGATATACTTTTTTTGAATACCTTTTCAGAAGTGTGCGAAGGGTGTACATCCTGGGTATCTACAGGGCAAGCATCAAAAGAGGCAATGACTTATATTGGCATGGATGTGGATGAAGATCGGCAGGTAAAAAACACCCAGATTATTTTAGATGTAAATCCGGAAAAAGGGAATAGGTATATGGGTACAACTTATGCCGGCCTAATTGCCCCAATCAATGGCATGAATGAAGCAGGAGTTGCTTTTACAACTATGCTGCTCATTACAAAAAGAGTGGATTCAAAAATACATATCCCTCTTTACCCAACATTATATTCTGTCATAAAATCTGCAGATTCAGCAGAAGAGGCTGCAACACACTTTGAAAAGCACACACCTGGAATTGGAACTGCTTCCTGTTTATTTTTTGCAGATTCACAGAAAGCCTACCGTCTGGAAAATGTACCTGTAGCCACCAATAAAACACTTATAGAAGATGATGTGTGTGCATGCACTATGAGGCCTTTGTCGAAAGAGATAAAACCCTATGATAATGCTGAAAATGTTGCCCCCATTATTGAGATGAATGCTGTGGAAAGAAGCAAAAGACTGCCTGAGTTATTAATTGAGCAA
>JAKSBL010000562.1 GCA_022361115.1 Spirochaetota bacterium
GTTTATATTTAAGGAGACTCAACCGTAAAAAGTTATGTTATTTAACTTTCATTTTTTTTAAGTTTTTAAAATTTAAAAATAAAACTTCAATTAACTAATATTTTTTATTAAAGGAGATACACATTATGAGAGAGAAATTTAAATTATTTGTCATTTTACTATTTATTGTTTTTTGTTGTTCTTTGTATTCTGCAATTTCAGTTCTTACACCTAAAGCCGGTGATGTTATTAATAGTATTTCTTGGTTTTTTTATGGTGGATATCTGGATGATGAAAAAACAGCCTATGTTCATTTATATCAGGATAATGTTCTTATTACATCTTTAGGAAAAATAAAGAAAGGCAGCACTACACCCTTTGTTGATCCAAGTTGTAATATTAGTGGTAAAACTTGGCTGGAAAATTATGCTGTTCCCAATGGTAATAACTACAAATTAAAATTTACTTCCACCACTAACAGCAGTATTTATGCGTTTAGCGATTATTTTACAATTAGAAATACAGAGATGATATGATCTTTTTTATTAGAATGTGTTTGATTTATGGTAATCTTAATTCGACGGAATTAAGGAGCCGATGGCAGGTTGATCCGTGCGGTAGGGCTTAAGATCCGGCCACCGAACCAGAGTGAGGATATCGATAGGAATCGATATACCTCGAATAGGAGGATTGTGGAAGATTTCAAGATAGTAACAAGAATATATGTTGCTAGTGAATTGATAAAAGAGTATACTAGGGAAGTTGCTATATCAGAGTGTATGGCTGATGAACAAAAAATGCCCTTTGTGAACACAGAGGGCTTTTAAATTAAACATTATATTAGTTCTATTTAAATATTATGAAAAAAATTTTTATCTTACTATTTCTCATTTCATCAAAATTATTTTCTCAGCAATTTGATTTGGATAATTATGACGGAAGAATTGAGGAAATTGATTTATCAAAGAATAAATTAAAAAAAATTTATTATACTAAAACCGATAATGTGCTGGCCGAAGTATATTTGACATACAATGATGATAAAAAAATCATTATCAAAAAAATTATTGAATCCCCAATGACAGATATTAATTGTAAATATATTTTTTATTATAAAGATAATGGTTATTTATTCAGATCAATTAAAAGTACCAATGGAGCTCATACAGTTTTCCTGTATGATGAATATAATAGAAATTATGCAAAAATCAGACATGTAGCCGAATGTCCAGGGTGTGATCATTTGATTTTGCAAACCTCATTTTTTGATCAAAAAGGACAAATAACCAAAAGAGAGGAATATAAATATACTCCTGATTATAATAATATCACAGTAATTAAGTATGTTACTCCTGCTATTTCTAATTTACGTTTTAGAAAATCCCCATCATTAACCGGTGAATATTTAAGGTTATTATGTAATGGAGAAAAACTCGAATTAATTGACTATGGTAAAGAAGAAATAATTGGAACAGCCAAAGGTATCTGGATTAAAGTAAGAACCGAACACCATGAAACAGGGTGGTGTTTTGATGCTTATATTGAAGACTGGGATTTTTCATTCTTTTGACGAACAATGGTGAATTTATTGAATAAAAAACGGAAATTATATGTTGAAGAAGTTGATATATCAGAGTGTATGACTGATGAACACAAAAAGCCCTTTGGAGAGGGCTTGTAAATTATTTTAAACGGACTATGATTTTAACAATCAGCCGGATATTTTTTTATTGTAAGGCATTTGTCTGGAACCCGGGCCCAACAATTGACATTTTTTTAAATTTATATTATTCATACTTACTGGAAAAATCCAGTCAAATAAAACGAATCAGGAATCAACATGTTAAAACCCGCTCTTGCCGAAGCTTATCAATATTATCAAAATCAGCAGCAAATCCCCAGGGCAGTCATTGAAAAATTAGCCAAACTGGCTGGGGAAGATATTCTGGATCTGGTTTCCTTGGCAAACAAGGTAAAAAATCAAAATCAGCACCATTATCATGTTTGTACTATATTAAATGCAAAATCCGGAGAATGTTCTCAGGATTGTGCTTATTGTGCCCAGTCTGTCCATCATAAGACAGAAATCGAATCTTATCCTCTCCTTGATTTTGACCAGGTGCTGAAAGAAGCAGAAAAAACCTATCAGGCGGGAATTCGGAATTTTGGGATTGTAACCAGCGGCCATGGTTTTACCCAGAACAATGACCAGGATTTTGAAGCTATATTGTCTTATATTGATCAGTTAAAAGAACGGTTTCCGGGCCTAAATGTCTGTGCTTCCCTCGGGATTCTTTCAGAAAAAAATGCAAAAAAGCTGGCTGATAAAAAAATCCTTCATTATAATATCAACTTTCAGGTGAATAAAGAAAACTATCACAATTATGTCGCATCCACCCATACCATAGAAGAAAGGATTGCCACCATTCAATGGCTGCAAAAATATGGTGTAAAAATCTGCTGCGGCGGAATTATAGGCCTGGGAGAAAGCCTGGCTGATCGGCTGACCATGGCTTACCAGTTAAAAGAATTAAATGTGGATGTTGTTCCTCTTAATGTGCTGATTCCCATTGCCGGAACAAAACTGGAAAATGCAGAAAGTGTATCCGTAGCAGAGATTACCAAAACTTTTGCTTTATTCCGGTTA
>JAKSBL010000390.1 GCA_022361115.1 Spirochaetota bacterium
AATTTGCAATTTTTTGTATCTCATGCTTATTTGTCTTACTTCTTTGATATAATAAAATCTCAATTGTGTTGCCTGATTTCTTAAGGAGATGAGCTTTTTCCAAAACATCCAATCCTTCTTCAAATGACTGTCGATAAGGAGTACTTACCACTGGTGATAATAAAAGCGAATTTATCCAGAGCCTTTTAAAATCATCTATTCTGATTACGACTGATTTTTGTTGTTGATAAAATATGAGTAAAATCTGATAAAATGCCGGCATAGTTTTTTTAATAAAAAAGCATATTTGATCCCAGCTTTCTTTTTTAAAGTATTCAGCTAATGAATTCTGATCGATATTTTTATCTGTTAAGAAAGTATTTACAAAAAAGAATGCAGCAAGGTTAAAATGATTTTTTGAAAATTCAGTATACTGGTAAAATAGATTTTTAACAATCTCATAATCTTTTTTATATAATGTATCACTCTTTGAATAACCTAAATCTTTAGTAATGAAAAAACTTACTAAATTATTATAATGAGTTAACACCTGAGAACAGTATTCTTCCTTTGGATTGTCAATGCTTTTATATTTTATACTGTCTATCTCATCAGGAAAATAAATCTGCGGAACAATGATATATTTTTCTTCTCTTAAAAAGATATAATTCTTAGCAATTAAATTATTTAAATGTTTAGTAATATTTGAAATTTGCTCATCCATAATGATACTGATTTTTTCACTAATAAAAGGATAGGGAAACATCCAATAATCTTTTAGTATTTTAAGAATTTCCTGTTCAGTTGAATTTAGCCGTTCTAGTACTTTATGGATATTTTCTTTTTTCTTTAAGGAACTAATGATATTGCTAATATAGTGCTGTTTTTTTTTCTTGATAAGAATGGAACCAAAAAACAACTCATATAAACCAATGATTTCATCATCAGTTAAATCTTTAAGCACTAATTCTGACATAAAAGTTCCTCTGGATTCCAATAATCGATATAGTAACTATACCCTTGTTCTGTTAAAAACCGTTGTCTTTTCAAGGCATACTGTTCTTCAAGTGATTCTTTAGTCGTCAGAGTATAAAAATATGACATATTATGTTCTTTGGGCCGGAGGATACGGCCTAATCGTTGTGCTTCTTCTTGACGGGAGCCATAGGTTCCACTCAACTGGATTAAAATACTGGCATCAGGCAAATCTATTGAAAAATTTGCGACCTTACTAACAGTTAAAATAGTGAA
>JAKSBL010000528.1 GCA_022361115.1 Spirochaetota bacterium
AAGCAAGCATTTTTATTGAACCCAGGGAATTATCATTATTCTCAAGATATTGCAGATATAGTTCTGCTAATTGCGCTTGATCCCAATAGTCATATCGAAATTTCTCCTCCTTGATCTGGGAATAACTTAAAAATAAGAAGAGAATTAGATGGTAGATTATCCAAAGACTCTTTTTCATGTGCCTATGAGACCAATCAGCAAAATCACTAATTAATAAATGTAAAAAGCAAAAATTAATTTATTTTAAAAAATCAACACAATATGTTTCCGGATCATTTGATAATAGTATATCAATCAAAGAAAATTTGCAAATGATAAATAGACAATGATTTCTTCGATTTGAAATAAAAAAGATATTTCTTTACAGGTTAATAGAAAATTAACAATCAAATATTAACTTTAAATATTTCATAATGTCATTTATTTAAAAAATATAAAAAGTCATCTAATTCAAAAAATACAACATCAGGATGGTTAATTATGGTATCAGGATTAGTTGAAACTCAAATGATTAAATTAAGAAAAAGCAGCGGGTATCACGGTGACACAATCGGAAAAATTGCCAGCAGTCATTATTATGTATTTTTAGATGATAACATTGACCTGATCGCAACTGAACTAGAGAAAAATCCCAATATAAAAAGCTTTGCTGTTTTAGATAACGATTTAATACCAGTTGGAATTGTTGTGCGTAATGAATTATTTAACCGTTTAGGTAAAAAATTCGGCCGCGATCTTTACCAACGTAAACCAATTAAGTCATTAATGCGAAAAGCTGATCTCTTTTATGCACAAAAAAACATATACACAATAGCAAATAAACTATCAGAACAAATTTATTCCGATGATGATCAGCATTATCTTTTAGTTGATAAAAATGATCAGTATTTTGGGATCTTTACTCTGAAAGATCTGCTGATCTATCTTTCCCAGATCACTCAAAAAGATATTGATTTGGCTAAAACATTACAGCGAAATATTGTTAATGAAACTCTATACCTGGAGGAGAAAAATTTCCGTATTTTGGGTTATTCAAAGATGGCTAAAGGGGTTGGAGGTGATTTATACGCTTTTAAACAATATGCAGAAAATAAATGGGCTATTATAATGGGAGATGTAAGCGGAAAAGGTATATCCGCCTCATTAATCACTGCTATTATTGGCGGGATGTTAAATGTTTATAATCTCAATAATGGTTTTGATCGCTTTATCATTGAACTCAATCGCTACTTATATCAGACTTTTAAATTAGAAAAATTTGTAACAGCCCTTTTTATTGATCTGGATACCAAAAAAAATACCCTGACTCTCTATGACATGGGTCATGCCATGGGGACTTCCAACCTTTATATCTATCGAAAAGCTAATTTTCACCGTCTTAAAAATAAAAATTATAATGCCGCCTTAGGAATTTTAGATGAACTTAATTTAAGGTCAGATACTTTTAAAATTAAAGATCAAGATCGTTTTCTCTTTTTAACTGACGGCCTACTGGATCAACGAAGTTTAAACGATGAAGAATACAATATAGTTTATGTAAAGAAAATTATTGAGTCCAATCCAAAAATAGGCTTACAAAAATTAAAAAAACTGATAATGGATGATTTAAATCAATTTAAATCGGGTAATCATCAACACGATGACATCACCTTTATACTCCTGGATTATTTTATTTCATAAATCCTTCTTTACAAGAATTTTTGAAATTACAATTTATTTTCAAAAATTTTATCGAATATTAACCGGGGATTAAAATTAGTATGTTAATTTAATAATTCCTCAATAAAAAGAAGGCTGGTCTGTTAACAAAAGGAGAAGCAAATGCAAAACAAAACAATTGATAATTTTATTGGTGAAAAGTTTTTTATTGAAGTCAAGGAAAATATAAATAGCATGAATCTGGTTTTTAATGGTGAGCTGGATATGCAGGATCCAGAAACTATTTTGTCCCCTTTTTTTCATCAGGTTCATGAAAAAATGATGAAGGAAAGCTTTCCCAGGGTCAATATGGACTTTAAAAAACTATATTATTTAAACTCCAGCGGCATTAAGACGATCATTAAATGGGTTCATAAAGTATCTCGTGTGGAAGATAAACAAAGATATCAATTCGATTTCAAGGAAATGAAAAAGTTTCCTGGCAACAATCTTCATTTAGAATGCTCCCTTTAATTGCTCCTGCACTCATTGATTTAAGTTTTTCATAAATAGAATTTTTTAATATATATTTCATTAAGCCACTTGTATAGCAGGTGGTTTTTTTAAAATTCACTTAACAAAAAAAGCGAAATTTGGTATAAAAACAAATTGTAAAATTATTTTATGACTACAGCTTTTTTTCCTGATTTTCTAAACATATGCTATTGAGGCTCATGAGATTGATTCAATCAATTAATAAGAGATAAGTATTTTTTTGGACCCCAATTTTGGTTTTATTTGTAAAATCACTATCATAAATCTTAAATATTTCCAAAAAATAGAAAAATGAATTAGAATTAATTTATATTATCATCAAATTTGATGAGGTACTATGAAAGCAAAATTATTTCTTAAAATAACTCCATTTATGTTTTTAATCATTTTCATGATTTTGGTACAATGTTCCTTTGAATATGGCTATGGTAATACAAAACAGCAAGCAATATATATTTCATTAAAAGGTGATGATTCTAATCCAGGAACTAAAAGTTATCCAGTTAAAACTCTGGACAAAGCTATAGAAATATTAGTTGAAAAGAAATATAATCGGATAAATATGACGAAAGGCACATACAGTGCTGGAACTCATTCTACCACTTTTTCACCTGCTTTTTTATACTTATCTAGTAGCATTCTTGATTCTATCGATATTGATGAGGTTATTATTTCAGGAGGATGGAGTAATGACTTCTCCAGTCAAGCTGTTTTTACTAAGAAAAGTGATTACACTATATTGGATGGTAAAAATATTACCGAATATTTCTTTTCTCTTGATAATGTTGACAATATTACTATTGAAGGTTTTTATTTAAAAAACAGTTCGACCAGCACACCTGCCGGAGGAGTAGGACTAACCATTTTTAACTGTAATAAATTAACCATTAAGAATATGTTTCTAGATGGCCTTACTTCAGATACTGGAAATTCAACAGGAATTTACGTTGCAGATTCAGATAACATCTATTTTAAAAACATAACCATTGATGATTGTTCAACGACTAACACAAATATTTTTGAAGGTCCTCTCTTTTTAGTTAATAGTCGAAGATTATATTTTGCGAATTGTAAAATCTCCAATAACTCTTTTATCAATACCTCTTTTAATGGAGGAGCTGTCTATATTAGCAACTGTAATGAAATCAGTTTTTACAAGTCAAATTTTTATAATAACCAGCCCGTAACTACTACAGGCGACTGTTTAGGTGGTGCTGTACATATTGAATGGAGTGGATTTCTTGATCTAGATAATGATGGTACCAGTATTAGTTTTGATTCCTGTACTTTTAATAATAATACTGCTACCAGTACTGGAGCAAATGCCTGGGGAGGAACTTTTTATTTATTTGAAGTAAGAAATTTAGAAATCAAGAACTCAGAATTCAGTGATTCAAATGCCGAATTTGGAGGTGCTTTTTATTTAATTGGGGTAAGAAATTCAGAAATCAAAAACTCAGAATTCAATCATTCAAATGCCGACGAATATGGAGGTGCATTCTATATCACCTTTTCTGATAATTTAAAATTGCAGCAAAACAGTTTTTCTGATAATTTTGCTAATATTGATGGTGGTGGAATTTATATCACCCAATGTGATTATTTTGAAAATGTTTTAACGATAGAGGAATGCGATTTTATTGATAATGCAGCTCAAACTGGTTCAGGCGGTGCAATAAGAATGCATAATGTGACAATAGCAAGTATATCGGATTCACTTTTTGAACAAAACTGGGTTGATTCAAACGGCGGTGCTATTTACCTAAACAACGCTTCAACTCTTACTCAAGATATCAGCATTGATAATTGTCTCTTTTTTAATAACTATAGTATAAATGGCGATGGGAATGTAATTTATAATCAGGATTATGACACAATACAGATTACAAATAATAGTTTTATTGGTAATTTTAAGTCTTCTGGTGCAGTTAACCACGATCTTACTTTAAATAATCCAGGAACAACTTTAACTATTATTCATGAAAACTTTTTTACTGGTGCAGGTACAAATAATACAGCCATAAATGAATTAACGAATACTGTAAATCACATTTTAACTAATAATATTTTTAGTGCCGGTACTTACACCAGTATTTATGAAAATTTCGGAGGCCCTACCATTAGTGATATAAATTTTAATGATCTAAATATTATTGCTAATACAGATGCATCTGCTGCTACAGACAATGATTTACAATAACGTCATTTTATCTCTGTCTCTGTAATAGTTATGATGATTTTAGGATAGATAATCTTATCTTAATGATCATCTATTATCATTAAATAATAGTGATGCAAGTTATGCTAATGGTAATATTCTCCAGTAACTCATTCAGTCAAGTTTTATGATTTCCATAACCCATGAACATTACAGTATTCTCTGGCAGAAACCTGTGCTGCTTTTACACAAAATTCTGCAACCGGCTGATCACCTGGTTTTAAATATTTTTTATATGATACACCATCTGCCATTAATTCAATCCATTCAATATAATGATCATCAGTCATAGGATGGAGAGTACTACCAACTGTCACTTTATATCCATTATCTATTGTTTCAATAACCGGTACATGTTTTTCAGTTGTTTTATCTGCTGTTTTTTCATCAAGCAATTTCATCGCTTCACCACAGCAAACTAGTTCACCTTGGCCACCATGTAAAACTTCAATAATATTTCCACAAAGTTCACACTTATAGACTTCATTTCTTTTTGCCATTAGTCACTCCTTCTGGATTGTTTATTAATTTTTCATATAAGAGATGATAAGCAAAATTGATTTTACAGTCAATAGAATCCAGAAAAAATATAAAATGTTATAAAAAACGACTTTAATGATTGAACAATAAGTTAAATACCTAACAAGCAAATTGTTTTTTGTTCTTTTATTTATGCTTATGTATAGTCGGGCAAAAACAGAAGGCACCTTGGTTCAGTATTAAAAATTTTACCTGACACCTGAATGATAAAAAACTGGATTTCCCAAATTAAAATGTTTATATTTTAATTTATAAAATGAATATAACAAAAACCACAAAAAGTTTCCTGACGATAATTTTTAGCAGAGAAATTTTATGAAATATCAATTTCAATGGATTGACAGGATCAGCCAGGTCAATCAAACAGAGTGGAACCGGTTGACTGCCAATCTGGATACACCTATTTTTAATTGGGAATGGCTTTATTGCCTGGAAGAATCAGGAAGTATTTGTCCGGACACAGGCTGGCAGCCCAGTCATCTTCTAGTTTATAAAAACACTACTTTAATTGCAGCAGCCGTTCTGTATATCAAGTTTCATAGTTGGGGTGAATTTGTCTTTGATTTTGAGTGGGCAGAGTTAGCGAGTAAATTACAAATACCTTATTACCCCAAACTAGTGGGAGTTTGCCCAGCTACACCTTCATCGGGTTACCGTTTTTTAACCCTTTATCCGACTCAACTAGCTGAACTTACCCCTTTTCTATTAGAGGAAATGGAGAAGTATATTAAAACTCATAAAATTCATAGTATTAATTTTCTATATGTCGATCAAAAATGGGCAAAGCATTTAAATCAGAAAAAATTTATTCACTGGCAACATCAAAACTACTGCTGGCAAAACAAGGATTTTCAAGATTTTGATCATTATATAGCTTCTTTTAAAAAGAACCAGCGAAAAAATATTCGTCATGAACGCCGCCTGATGAATGATCAGAATATAAAAATTTTGACCTTAACCAAAAGCAAAATCACCAAAGAATTACTGGATCTTATGTATAATTACTATGAGAAAACCAATCAGCAATTTGGTATCTGGGGAGCTAAATATCTAAACAGAAAGTTTTTTCATCTTCTTTATGATTATTGCAAAGAACATCTTTTATTATTTGCTGCATTTTTATCTAATCAAAAACAGCCAGC
>JAKSBL010000342.1 GCA_022361115.1 Spirochaetota bacterium
AAAATCCCGGTATTTGGTCTCGGTGTATCAGTAACCGGAAATGTTTCCGTTAAGAGAGATGGCCAGGGATCTCAGTTGGATAATTATCTTCAGGCAGCAGAAATTGTCAGTGCAGGCTATCCTTTGGTTATTTTTCCGGAAGGTACCCGGTCCCGGAACGGAAAAATGAACCGTTTTCAAAATAGTGCGTTTATGCTGGCTTTAGAAAAAAAAGCAGAGATTGTACCGGTTGTCCTGGATACCTGGAATGTGTTAAGACCAGGCAGTAAATTAATCCGGGATCATCATTTTACCTTAAAAGTTCTTGATACAATCCGGTTTGATGAATTTCAGCATCTGAATTACAAAGAGGTGTCCACTTTTGTAAAGACAAAAATGCTTTCCCAATTTTTGGAAGTCATCCAGAAAAAAAAAGCAGATCAAAGATATTATCGCAACAGTAAAAAATTTAGAGAACTAGACCAGGAAATGTCAGATGAATTATCTGATTTACTTGATAGGGTAAACAGCATTTGATTCTAATTTTGTAAGTGTTCTCTTAAATATTTTGCAGTTAATGATTTACTGTTATCAAGTAGTTGCCTGACAGTCCCTTCAAATATGATTTTGCCGCCGTATTTCCCTGGACCTGGACCCATATCAATAATCCAATCTGCCTGCGAAATAATGTCCATATTGTGTTCAATAACCACTAAGGTATTTTGTCGGTTAACCAATTTATTTAACAAGTTTATTAGCATTTTAGTATCAGATGGATGTAATCCCGTACTAGGTTCATCCAGGATGAGAAGATTATGAGCATCCGTAATTTCTTTCGTTAATTTCAATCGCTGTCTTTCACCACCTGAAAAGCTATTAAGCCTTTGACCCAGAGTTAAATAGTCTAACCCGAGTTCTATCAGCAAATCAAAACCTGAAGAAAAATCGTGTTCCCGGAAAAAATCCTTTGCTTCTAAGGTGGTCAGATTTAACACATCAACAATAGATTTCTTTTTGAATTGATAGTTAAGTACTTCTGGACTAAACCCGCTCCCTTTACATACTTCACAGGGGGCCTCAATATCATCCATAAAGGCCAAATCTATTTTTTCTATACCATGACCTTTACAGTTGGGACAGGCGCCCAGACTATTACTGCTAAACAGTTTATTAGTGACATGATTAACTTTTGCAAAAAGATTTCTAATTGTATTGGAAAGGTCAAGATAGGTTAATAAATTGGATCGGGAACTCCCGCCGATGGGAGACTGGTCAATGATTTTTGCTTCAGGATATTTTTCCGGGAAAACTTTACTGATGAGAGTACTTTTTCCGGAACCAGCAACACCAGTTACAATAGTTAAGACCTGCTTGGGTATTTCAACGGTGATCTGCTGCAAATTGTGTAAATTGGCCTCTTCTAGTTTATAATAACCAACAGCACTGCGGGGATTTTTATTACATACTCTTCTTTGCGAAAAGTATTCAGAGGTTTTACCTTCTGCATGCCTCAACTCTTGAAAAGTACCCTGGTAAATTATATTGCCGCCATGAATGCCCGATAGCGGCCCTAAATCCACAATATAATCTGCTATCTTTATTAAGTCAGGATCATGCTCTATAATAAGCACTGTATTTCCTTTTTTCTTAATCTCCTGGAAAATATGGGAAATATTTTCTAAATCTTTCGGGTGCAGACCAATGCTGGGTTCATCAAAAATATAAAGCAAATCTTCCAGACTATTGCCCAAGTGCCTTACCATTTTGATGCGTTGGGATTCACCACCGGATAGTGTTGAAGTTGCTCTGTCAAGAGTTAAATATTGTAGTCCTATTGTAATCAAATTTTGTAGTTTTTTAATTAATTCATTAATAATTGTTTCATATGGGGAGGGGAGCAGAGTTTGTATAAAGGTTAACAATTCATCAATTGGAAGTGAGGAACAATCTGCTATGCTCTTCCCATCAATTTTACAGGAAAGAATTTCATTATTAAGTCTTTTGCCATTACAGTCAGGACACGGTGCTGTAGATACTACTCGTTTAATATCTTTTTTTCTAAGGTTATGCTCTTTGGACTCTTTTTTTAAAAAATCATTTTGAACCCGCGGTATAACCCCAATATATTTCATAGTCTTGCCCCAGTCCTTCAGAGGGGCTTTCGGTTTATGCTCTTCTGAGTAAAGGAGGGTTTTCCATTCATCCTTATTGAACTCTCTGAGGGGTTTATCATTATCAAAATACCCTGAATTCACATATCTAAGCCAGCGATACCCACCAGGCTGAAAAGTTGGGAACAATATTGCACCTTCATTTAAGGATTTATTTTTGTCAAAAAGACGATTTACATTAATTTCATTTACATATCCAAGTCCTTCGCATTTTGGACACATTCCTTGGGGGTTGTTAAATGAGAATACATTGGAGTATCCCACAAATGGCGACCCCATTCTGGAGTAGAGTAACCGCAATGAAGCATATATGTCTGTTGCTGTTCCAACAGTTGACCTGGCATTTCCTCCTAATTTCTTCTGATTAATAATAACCGGGACATTCAGGTGCTCAATCTTATCAACATCAGCAACTCCAAAATGCAGCAGCCGATTCCTGACAAAGCTGCTTTGGGTTTCATTAACCTGTCTTTGAGCCTCAGCACCAATTGTCTCAAAAACTAATGAAGACTTACCGGAACCTGAAACCCCAGTAAAAATTGTAATAATATTTTTAGGAATTTTTAAAGAAATATTTTTTAGGTTATTTTGTCGAGCTCCTATTATATTTATTACTTTCTTAGCCATAAACTTCATTCCGTTCATTAATTTCACAAACTGTCATTTCACACAATTGAAATTATGTTTTTCATAATCCCATCTTATTGCCCCTTTATAATTTGTACTATGACATGACAATTTAATAGATTAATCCTCCGGGAAATAATCACTATCAATTCTCTTTATTTCATATTTATTTTCAATTGATACACCTATATTATACTTTATCATTAAATTTAGTAATTTTTTTTGATTTATTAATACTATACTTTTATGTGTTCCTGATAACACATCTTCAGTATTACTTGGAAAGTCAGAAGATGTTATAAATACGCCTTTATTAACACCTTTTAAATCTAAAGAGCCGACAAAATCTCTTACCATTGAAGCAGTAACTTTTGTTGTATTTGTAAATCTCTTAGCCTGAAAATAAATTTTCTCAATACCTAATGCATCTTGACTAATGAATCCATCAATACCGCCATCCCCAGATC
>JAKSBL010000329.1 GCA_022361115.1 Spirochaetota bacterium
AACTTTTTTCTTAAATTTTATTGATCCTTTCCTCTAGATTAGTTATTTCTTGCCCTACATACTGAAGATTTTAATAACACCAGTTCTGCAAAGAATTATAAAATAATTCATATATATACTGATTTTTTTTTTCATTATTTAGTAGTTGACATTCTCCATTCAATCTATAATAATAGTTTAGCTATTTATTCAACTTAATAGGTATTAAAGTCATCAGGAGTAACGACTATGAATCTTTTAAAGGATATATCCATAAATTGTCTTAAATTAAGTAGCCAGTCAAAGAATAAACAAGAAGTTTTGAAAGAGATAGCCAGCTTGGCTAAAAATAGTCAATATCTTTCTAGTATTTCAGAGGATACTATTTATGCAGCATTGGAAAACAGGGAAAATTTGTGTTCAACTGGTTTTGAAAATCAAATAGCAATTCCCCATTGTTCTTTTGATGAAATAAAAGAATTTACCATTGGAATGCTGATCCATTCAAAAGGAATCGATTTTCAATCTATAGATAAAAAAAAGACTAAAGTATTCTTTTTTATTATTGGGCCAACTAATCAACGGAATAAACATATTCAAATACTGTCATCCATATCCCGCCTTGCTAAAAGTAAATCTATTGTTGAACAGCTTACTCATTCACAGAATAGTGATGGATTAATAAAAATCATCCAACAAAATAGTGAAGCAGAAAGCGAAATTGTGAAATCTCCCGAAAGTGTTATTTTTCATGTGTTTGTTCAGAAAGAAAAATACTTTGAAGACATTCTTCAAACCTTTAGTGAAGTCACTGATGGTTCACTAACTGTCTTAGAAACCATGAATGCCGGCCACTTTCTCCATACATTACCAATTTTTTCTACTTTTTGGACAGAGGAGACGAAAAGTTATAATCGTATTATTATTGCAGTTGTCAATAAAAAACTGGCAAATAATGTTATTCGCCGAATTAATACTATTGTAGATGATATTGAAAAACAAAGTGGTGTATTAATCACTGCTAATGATCTGTACTATACTAATGGGGCGATTGATTTTTAATTTATATTGAATATAAAGGAATAATTTTATGATACACCAGCTACAAAATTTTATCCATCAACTACATTTACCTATCCTTTTAATTATTGGTATAGTAACGTTTTTGGGGTTTTATTTTGGTAAAGTGATGAAATATATCAGATTACCCTCGATTATTGGTTTTATGATCATTGGAGTATTAATGGGACCTTCCTTATTTGGGATTTTGAGTGAAGAGTTACAGTATAGCCTGGCTTTTATCACAGAAATAGCATTAGGTTTTGTAGCGATTAGTATTGGATTGGAACTTTCACTCAGCAGTTTAAAACAGCAGGGAAGAAGCATCATATTTGTGATTATTGCTGAATCCTTAATGGCTTTTATCCTGGTAACAGCAAGTGTTTTTCTTTTTGCCCGGTTAAATCCGAAAATGTCTGCCTTTGCTCTACCTTTAGCTTTAATTTTTGGATCGATTGCTCCTGCTAGTGCACCTGCTGGTACAGTTGCTATTATTAAAGAATATAAAGCCAGAGGCCCTTTAACCAAGGCACTCTATTCGGTAGTTGGTTTTGATGATGGCTTGGGGATTATTATCTTTGGTTTTGCTTCTGCGATTGCCAAAAGTATTTTGAATAGTCAGACAGGAATCGAAGTGAGTTTCTTGCAGATGTTGCTGGTACCTTTGAAAGAAGTATTTTTCAGTTTAATTATTGGTGTGGTTACAGGGGTTATTTTTACTTTTCTGATTCGAATGTTAAAGTTTAAAAAAGATTATTTTATTCTTACATTTTGTACGGTTTTAATTGTCATTGGTTTGTGTCATATACTTCATCTCTCATTAATCTTAACCAATATGATTGTAGGGATAATTGTAGTCAATTCATTAGAAAATAGTATTGTCCATAAGATTGGAGAGGAACTTTCCGAAGTAATGCCTTTGGTATTTATCCTTTTTTTCATATTAGCTGGTGCTAATCTCCATATTTCAGCTTTACCATCTCTTGGAATATTAGGAGTAATTTATGTTTTTGCTCGTTCCTTGGGTTTAGTGGGGGGCTCTATGTTGGGATCAGTCATTGGTGGTGCGGATGAGAAAATCAGAAAATACTTGGGGTTAGGGATATTATCACAAGCAGGAGTGGCTATTGGACTTGCATTAATTGTAAAACAGGAATTTGTTGGCTTAGGAGCTGATCAAGCCGGTTCTATCATTGGAACCACAGTTATTACATCCATCACAGCTACCTGTATTATTTTTGAGATCATTGGCCCAATATTGACCAAAATTGCCCTGGAAAAAGCAGGAGAAATAAATACATAAATTTTAAAATCATATATTTTTTTCTGGATTTATTTTTATGAATATTTTAATGTCATTCATTTGTAAATGACTCTAGCGTATAATTGATAAAGATGAAAAATAAATTTTAATGTTCTGCTCTGATATATCCTAAAGCAAAACTATTTAAAATATCTTAACGTCCAGTTTTATCTTGGAAAAGAATACCCGAATTTTTCAATTATTAATCTATCTTTTTTTTCAACTAAATCGATAGATTCGTCATCATAATAATCTGATATGGAAAGTGGTCTTTTTGAAGTATTTGTCTTTTTTGCCTTCATAATGAGTGTTTTTTCTTCTGGTTTTAATGGTCTTATTTTATTGAGAATTTCTATTAATGATTCTTCAAGGGATTCTAGTTTTATAAAATAATGAATATAACAATTTTTATTATCAAAATCTACAAGATCATGATAAGTTGAAATTTTATTGGTTCTTAACAGTTCCGTATTTTTGCAACAGAGATTAAAATATCTATATGTCATCAATCCACATAAATGTGTAATATTTGTAGTGGAGTATCCTTCTCCAAGATAAATGCTATTCCTGGAATTATGTATTAATTTTAGCCATTTTCTAAAAGAGTGAACATCTTTATTATCAGAATAAAGATTTTGCCATTTTTTTCTATCTTTAAATAACTCATATACTAAAAAATGTTTAAAATCATGAATTTGTTTTGATTTTATTAGTTTGTTTAAGGATTCGGAAAAACTTTTTGTTAGCCGTTGTCTGACTCCGCCACTTCCTTGCACCCCATATGTCCAGAGAGATAGATACCAATCCCATGGATTACGAATAGAGGTAATAAAACAATGATAAGATTTAATC
>JAKSBL010000068.1 GCA_022361115.1 Spirochaetota bacterium
AATAAAAAATAAAGTTGTTTTTATTGCTGGAGGTATTGGAATTACTCCGTTTTATAAAATGCTAATGTGTATTGTTAATCAGAAAAAATCTAACCAGATAACTTTAATTTGGAGTAATAAAACTGCTCAGGATATTGTTTATCAAAAAAACTTAGAAAGTTTAAGGCAAAATAATCCTGATATTTCAATTATTCATACACTGACGCAAGAAAAATGGAATGGAGAAATAGGCAGAATAGATGAGCAAAAATTAAAGAAGCACCATGCCTTGGACTCGAGTTATATCTATTATATTTGCGGGCCAGAAAAGATGAAGAAAAATATGATTGGTATATTAAAGAAAAATCATGTACCCATAAAAAATATTCAATTTGAAAAATTTAATTTATGAACAAAAATGGTTCATTAGCAGAATCAGTTCTCGTAAGATTTTTGCTGCAAAAACAGTTGAGTTGCCAGTAGGGTCAATTTGTGGAGCTAATTCTACCATATCTGCTCCTATTAAATGAATTCTCGATTCTTTCAGTATTTTTAGCAGCTGGATAAAATCATGCAAATTAGCACCGCCTGATTCTGGAGTACCAGTACCTGGAAGAAAAGATGGATCAAAATAATCTAAATCAAGAGAGATATAGATATTTTCGCCTTTTTTTAAATATTGGCCTAACTCAGTAATATGATTGCAGGCAACAATTCTAGAATTATCCTTACGTTCCAGATATTCTTCTTTTGTTCCGGACCGGATGCCAATTTGGATGAGTTTTGACAAACCCTCATCCAGGCAAAGACGAAAAACAGAAGCATGGCTAAGCTTATCAGCTAAATATCCTGGACGTAAATCTGCATGGGCATCCAAATGAATAATCGTAAATGGTTGATGATGCTTTTTTAATGCTAAAAAAATCGGATAAGTGATAAGGTGTTCTCCACCTATGGCAATGATTTTTTTTTGATTCTTTAAATATTTCTCATATTCTTGACGAACTATATCTACCATATTTTGCGGATTTCCCACCATTAAGGGAAAATCACCAGCATCATAAAAAGAAACATCTTCCAAACTATTGTTTTGATAAAAAGAGAACTCTTCAATTGCAAATTCAGAAACCCTTCTGATTTCTGGCATGGCAAATCGAGAACCAGGCCGAAAGGAAGAAGTGCAATCATAAGGAATACCGCAAATAATAATGGAGGAGTGATCGATAGATTTTTGAGAACAGAGAAACTGATTTAATTCGATCATTGATTATTTACCATTTTTTTAACAAAATTTGGCAAAGCCAAAGCTGCTTGATGGATTTCTGGATTGTAATATCGGCAGGATTCTGCAAGTTTTTTACTTCTATTTTGATCAAATTTTTTCAAGGAACAATGATCAGAAGCGGCTGTAAAAGTCCAAAAACCGGATGGATATAAGGGGATAAAAGCAGTATATGTTTCAACATTTTTAAATATCTTGCACATACTTTCAGTCATAGAAGACATTGTTTCTTGATAAAACCAGGGAGTTTCAGATTGAGAAACCATAATTCCATCAGGTTTTAAAGCTTTTTTAATGAGTTTATAATAATCTTCTTTAAAAAGATTTTCTCCCGGCCCAATCGGATCACTGGAATCAGTAAGAATAACATCAAAATATTGATTAAAGGAATTTAAGAATTTAAAACCATCTTCAAAATTTAATTTTACCTTGGGATCGCTTAATTTACCAGCAACAGATGGCATATATTCCTGACAAATTCGAACGACTCGTTCATCAATTTCACATAATACTGCTTCTGTTACTTCAGGATGTTTCAATACCTCACGGATAGATCCTCCATCTCCACCCCCTACGACCAGCACTTTTTGAGGATTAGGATGGGAGATTAAAGGCATATGACATATCATTTCATGATAAACAAACTCATCTTTTTCAGACAACATGACTAGATCATCTAATGTCAATAATTTGCCAAAATAGTGCGTGTTATAAAGAGTAATTTTCTGAAACTCTGATTGTTCTTCTATAATGGTATCCTTTATACTTATCCCTAAGGAAAAAACATTATTTTGATTTTCTACAAACCACATATTTAAACTCCTATTTTTTTCTTTTCATGTAGGTATAATCATTGAGTTGGTTTTCCAATTGGGCTAAAATATCCATACCCAAGCTGGGTTTAATTGTATCATTTTTAATTGCCAGATCAACTTGTTTTTTTAAACGGTTTTTCAGGAAAGAAAGGGAATAATCCTTTTCCTCAAGTACATCGCTGATTTTATCACCTGGGATAAAATTTTCAATATACCAGCCTGCTTCTTCATTTTCGTCTAAATAAACATGGACTTCATTGATGCGGCCGAAAAGATTGTGCGTGTTCCCCATAATATCCTGATAGGCTCCGGTTAAAAAAAAGGCCAGGTAATAAGGTTGATTCTCTTTTAAAGGATGAAGAGGAATAATTTTATTGTTTTCATCTGATTGTATAAAATTTTGCACTTTACCATCGGAATCACAGGTTATATCGACTAGTTTGCCATTGACAGTAGGAGATTCATTGAGACGATGAATTGGCATAATAGGAAAAACTTGATCTATTGCCCAATGATCTGGAATCGATTGAAAAACACTAAAATTTAAGAGATACTGATCTGCAAACATTTCGTCCAGGATGTTCATTTCTTCCAGGTTTAATTGTTTTTCTTTCATTATGTCATAGATGGAATGTGCAATTTCCCAGTAAAGGTTATCAATGGTAGCCATAGTTTCAATATCTAAATAACCATAATTAAACAAGATCTGAGCTTGTTCTTTATCCTGTTCCAGGTCATGAAAAGATTCTCTGGGATGATACTTATCCAAATTTTCATTAATTTCTAAAATGGAATTTATTAATTTGTGATTTCTTTTAATTTTCGTTAAGTCAATAGGTTGTCTTTTTTTAATAATGCTATTACATTCTGTTACAATAACAGAATGATGGCTAACAATAGCTCTGCCACTCTCTGACATAATAATAGGATGGGTTACTTTTTCTTCATCACAGACATCTTTAACATTATATATGACATTATTAGCATATT
>JAKSBL010000142.1 GCA_022361115.1 Spirochaetota bacterium
CATCATGTTCATCATGTTCATCATGTTCATCATGTTCATCATGTTCATCATGTTCATCATGTTCATCATGTTCATCATGTTCATCATGTTCATCGTGTTCATCATGTTCATCGTGTTCATCATGTTCATCGTGTTCATCGTGTTCATCATGTTCATCATGCTCATCGTGTTCATCATGCTCATCGTGTTCATCATATTCTATTAATAGCGATTCATCTAAAAAATCAGCTGCATAAACAACTTTATTTTTCATTGTTGACAATTTTTTTTCTAAAAATACTTCTAGTTCCAATCCATTAGCTATTACTATATCTGCTTTTTCTAATTGTTTTATATCTGATGGTTTTGGAGAATAATTATGGGGACTGGAATTAGCAGGTATCAGAAGATGAACATCAATTTTATCTTTGGCCAGTTCTTTTACCAAAAGATAATAAGGATTGATAGTAGTCACAATGGTTAGCTTATTCTGATCTGCGACTTGCTTTTTACAGCTTAATATAAAAAAAACAAAAAAGACCAGAATAAATATAACCTTTAGTATTCTTTTTTTCATAAATCACCTCTCAAATGCAAATGACTTGCGTTTAATTTAATAATATTTATTCCGTTAGTCAATATTTTTCATTAATTTTTAGTCATTTTAATTAGACAAATTGAGCAGATCATAGCTTCGGTAAAAAACTGTTAAATGGTCCTTATCGTCGAAATTTAGATATTTTTCAAATTGGCATAAATTGCATATATGTTGACGCTATCTGCTAGTGAAAAATGATTTGGATTGTATTATATTTATTACAGAAAGTATATGAGGTTGTTTTTAAATAAATAACAGGAGAAAGAATATGACAAACAAAACAGAAAAAAATAAAATTGCACTCATAACAGGTGCATCATCTGGGATTGGAAAAGAAATGGCCCGCATTCATGCTGAAAGGGGTGGAGATTTAGTCATTATCGCAACAAGAAAAAATCGACTGGATGAACTGAAATTAGAGCTGGAAAAAAACTATTCAGTAAAAGTCATGGTTATTGCAAAAGATTTAACTCAGCCTGATGCTCCAAAAGAAATTTATGAGGAAGTGAAAACAGCTGAAATCAAAATTGATTATCTGATTAATAATGCTGGATTTGGCGGACGGGGACAATTCATCGAGAGAGACTGGAATATTGATCTGGATATGATAAAGTTGAATGTCATAGCATTAACAGCATTAACAAAACTGTTTTTACCAGATCTCCTTTCAAAAAATAGTGGTAAAATTCTCAATGTATCTTCTACGGCAGCTTTTATGCCTGGCCCATTGCAGGCAGTATATTATGCAACCAAAGCCTTTGTAACTTCCTTCAGTAATGCCTTATCTGAAGAATTAAGTGAAACCAGTATTACTGTTACCACATTAATGCCAGGTGCTACAGAAACCGAATTTGCTAAAGTGTCAGGCATGGACAAAACTTCCCTTTTTAATAAAACAGCAAGTGCGAGGAATGTAGCTAAAGAAGGGTATAACGGAATGCTGTCTGGTAAACTGGATGTTATTGCAGGCCTGACTTTTGGACAAAAACTGATGTTTGCCATCCTCCCCTTTATGTCTAAAAAAACTCTACTTAAACAAATTCACCAAATGCAGAAAGCAGTATAGCAAAAAATATCTATCATAGATCTAAGGCAAATTCCATTTTAATCGGAGTTTGCCTTTTTTTCGATTGAAAGAAATTTTTATCGCTGAGTTAATAATAAACTCGTAAACATACTTAAATTATACTTAAGTTAAATAATTATTAATAAATTTTTTTATTATTTTTTCGATAGATGTGTTGACAGACTCTGAAAAATAAGCTACAAGTCTGGTGTATTACTACTAAAGAAATAACTAATAAAGCCAAAAAACTAAAAAAGGAGGTCAATATGAATGATCGCGTATCCATTACATCAGAAATAGGTAATCTAAAAAAAATTATTCTCCATTCTCCTGGATTTGAAGTAGAAGAAATGACTCCCCGTTCTGCTTCTCAAGTTCTGTATAATGATATTGTTCCCCTTCCTGTTATTGCAGAAGATCATTATGAACTGAAACAAATTCTTTCAAAAGTGGCAAAAGTCTTTGAAGTAAAGGATTTACTTTGTGAGGTATTGATGAACGAAACCATCAAAGAGGAATTCATTAAAACCATCGTCCGTCTCATGCCACATATGAAGTATCGAGAAAATGAGCTTAAAAATACCAAAGCTAAAGACCTGGCACACCAGATAATAGTAGGGATAAAAGAAGACAAAAATACCTTAACGAAATTTCTATCTGATAATATCTTTGATTTGCCCCCTCTTCCCAATCTCTATTTTATGAGAGATAGCGGGATTGTTGTAAATAGCAGGGTAATTACCGGTTCCATGGCGAATCAGGTAAGAATTATGGAAGCCATAATAGCCAAATTTATTTATAATTCTCATCCTCAGTTTAAGTCTGACGGATTTATTTTTGATGGTACTATTGAAGGACATCCGGAAGATGTAACAATAGAAGGGGGAGATTTACTAGTTTTGAGAGATGATATCATTGCCATTGGTATTTCAGAAAGAACTACCACTTCAGCTGTTGATATTATTTGCGATCGGTTAGCGAAACAATTTGCAAAACCAATCACTGTTTTTGCAGTTGTTCTTCCAAAAGAGAGAGCAACTATTCATCTCGATATGATCTTTACTATGGTAGATATTGACCGTTGTGTTATTTATCAACCCTATGTAACCGGAAAAAACATCTTACCGGTTGTAGAAATTAAGGTTGATAAAAAAGGAAAAAAGCAGTTAAAACATGTTGAAAATCTCATAACTGGATTAAAAGCAAATGGACTCGATTTAAATCCCATACTTTGTGGCGGAACAGTTCCTCTTCATCAGGAACGGGAACAATGGTTATCAGGTACTAATTTCTTTGCCTTTGGGCCGGGAAAATTTATTGGTTATGATTGTAACATTCGAACTTTAGAGGAAATTTCAAAAGCTGGTTATGAAGTACTAAAAGCTATGGATATTATTGAAGGAAAGAAAAAAATTGATAACTATAAAAAATGTGTGATTGGAATTTATGGAGCTGAATTAGCAAGGGGAGGCGGTGGTGTACGCTGTATGACCATGCCTGTTTATAGAGAGGATGTCCCCTGGTAATAAAAGAATTATTTGATTTTATAAAAAGAGGTAACTTACTCGGTAAGTTGCCTCTTTTTAAATATCTGGTTTTGATTTAGCTAACCAATGTTGCTACCATTATTGCTTTAATAGTATGCATCCTGTTTTCTGCTTCATCAAAGACTTTTGAATGTTTGCTTCTAAATACTTCATCAGAAACTTCCATCTCTTTTAAGCCAAATTTCTTTTCTACATCAGCACCTATTTCGGTCATGGTATCATGGAAAGATGGAAGACAGTGGAGAAAGATCACATTTGGATTTTTGGTTAAATCAATAAACTCTTTTGTCACCCGGTAGGCACCTAATTGTTGAATTCTTTCTGCAAATTTATCCTCTTCGCCCATGGATACCCAAACATCTGTGTAGATCACATCTGCATCTGCTAAAGCTTTAGCTTTATCACTAATATCATAAAACTCTATTTTAGCACCAGTTTGCTCAGCTACTTTTTTCATTCGGTTTACCAAACCATCTTCTTGCCAGAGTTCTTTGGGAGCTAATGAAACAAAATGCATTCCCATTTTAGCTGCTCCCATTAACAAAGCATTTCCCATATTATTTCTGGCATCACCACAATATACCATCTTCACCTGGTTTAAAGGTTTAGTACAGTGTTCTTGTATAGTTAACAAATCTGCTAAAACCTGAGTTGGATGGTCATAATCAGTTAATCCATTCCAGACAGGTACACAAGAATGTTTGGCCAGTTCATCAACAGTAGCTTGTTTAAAACCGCGAAACTCAATACCATCATAATAACGGGCTAACACTTTAGCTGTATCTTCGATGGATTCTTTTTTTCCCATCTGGCTACCCGTTAAAAAGGTAACATTTGCTCCTTCATCAAAAGCTGCAACTTCAAAGGCACAGCGAGTACGGGTAGAAGCTTTTTCAAAAAGGAGTACAATATTTTTTCCTTTTAATAAATCATTTTTAATACCTGCTCTTTTTTTAGATTTTAAATCTGCAGATAAATCCAGCAGGTACTGGATCTCTTCTGTAGTAAAGTCTTCCAGGGTCAGTAAATCTCGACCTTTTAAAGAAATTGGCATAACATTCTCCCTAAATTAAAATTTGTTTTTTTGTTTATTTTTATAAAATTTTCAAGCTTTTTTTTAATAACTTTAGAGCTGCTTCTTTATATACTTTGGAAAGGACTCCTAAAGAAGCCATAATATAATGATGATCAATGAGAATGGTACATTCTGGATTAGGTAGCAATTTGTATACTTTATTTCCCAGAGTGAGTTTCTTAATCAGTTCTACACGATTTGGCAATCGGGTTAAAGCCCCACCAGTACCAACAATGTATTGAACAGCGGTTAAGTCCTTTCCTTCGGCCAGCTTTTTTTTGCCACTACCGCCATAGACATCCCTATAACCTCCGGCATGACGGTCAGCTGAAACCACCACAGCTTCCTCAGTCAACCTTTCTACAAATTTTGTCTGATATTCTGTTTGGGGAATAGGCTGGTGATGTTCAATTAAATCTTGTACATCATCTTCATTCAACCCCAGGTCTGCTTGCAACTTAGACAATCCAATTCTTTCCACAATATTGGCCATATTCACAAATACGCCAAGGTCTCCTTCCACAGTCCTTTTGGCAACTGGTTCAGGTGCAATGAGGATATTGCTGATTTCATCACTACCTTCTGTAACAGAGTGAATATCAGTGGTAGCACCTCCCACATCCAGTGTCATTAAATCTCCTAAATCTGTTTTTAACAATTTAGAAGCTTCCATAACTGCACCAGGAGTTGGAATAATGGGGCCATTCACCAACTCACGTACAGACTCCATTCCTGGTGCATGAACAATATGTTCTTCAAAAACATTTTGAATCACTTCTCTGGTTGGTTCTACATTGAGCAAATCGATACGGGGATAGACATTTTCTACAATATGAAGTAAGTGTCCCTGCCCAGATTCAGTAAACATCTCCTTAACATCATCCTGATTTTCAATATTCCCCGCATAAATGACCGGCACCTCCAAACCAAGAGTTAATATTTCTTCTGTGTTAAACAGGGCAGTATCTTTTTCACCATAATCTACACCACCAGCAATCAAAATGATGTTAGGTTTTATATTGAGGATCTTTTTTTTATCTGATCGTCTTAACCGGCCAGCTGTGACTAAATGGATATTGGCACCAGCACCTAAAGCTGCTTCTCGGGCTGCTTTTGCGGTCATATCATAAACCAGCCCATGAACAGTCATTTTTAAACCACCTGCAGCACTGGAGGTTGCCATTAATTTGTTATATTCAATTTTATTAACCCCTAGTTTATGCTTGAGTGAATCAATAGCCTGGTTTAAGCCAATATTCACATCACCTTCTAAAACTGTAGTCGGCGCCTGCCCCTGACCAAGAAATTCAGGATTATCAGAATGGAATTGATGAAAAGCATTTACCACAGTAGTGGTACTTCCTATTTCTGCTACCAGTACATCTATATGCATGTAAAATCCTCTTATAATTAAGTATCCTTTATCTTATTCACAAGGAATTAAGAGAGGGAGTCTATAACCCTCTTCCATTTCTGATTCAGATAATTGTTTAAGAGTTCACAAGATAGCCACCTAAAGAACACTAATAACCACGATTTTTTTGTTTTCTTTAC
>JAKSBL010000354.1 GCA_022361115.1 Spirochaetota bacterium
ACTCCTCCTGGATGAACCCACCTCAGCATTAGATATTGCACACCAGCTAGAAGTAATGGCTTTAATCAGCGCCCTGGTTAAATATCAATCCCTATCAGTGGTAATGATTGTTCATGATTTAAACCTGGCCGCTCGCTATGCTGATCAGGTCATTATGATTAATAATGGGAAAATACATACTGCAGGAACACCATCAGAGGTTTTTACCTATGAGACAATAAAAGAAGTTTATGGGGTGGAAGCAGATATTCAGGTAAACAACCAAAAAGTCCATATTACTCCCCTTTGTTGCCTAAATAAAACAGACCACATCGGTCATATAAAATTACGCCAATACTCTGATCCATTATCAGATATAGCATAAAAAGGAGATAATTATGAACAAACCAATAAAAAATGCCCAAAAAGGACTCTCCGGTTTATCGATTTATGAGAAACAACGTCAGAAAAAGAGGAAAAACGGTATTCCCAGGCTACTGGAAATAGCAGGCACAAAATCTGCACTGCTTATTTTTGCAGCATTTTTATCAATCATTGCTGTTATTGCCCAAATCACACCTTTTGTAACAGTGTTTTTGTTAATGCAGGAATTAATTCAAAATATAAACCATTTACCAAATATTGATACCGGGTATGTCTGGCAGCTAGGGTGGATTACCCTGGTCGGGATTGCTGTTTTTGGTATTCTCACCTATATTGCCTTTATGTGTTCCCATGTGGCTGCATTTAATATTTTATATGAAATCAGAGTTGCCCTGTCTGCTAAACTAGGCCGGTTACCCATGGGCTATTTTACAGAAAGAAATCGGGGAGGGATAAAAAAAATCATTCATGAAGATGTAGAACGGATTGAGCTTTTTGTAGCTCATCATATTATTGATATTGTCCAGGCAGTTGCATTGCCGATTGTTACCTTTATTTTTCTCTTTATTATTGACTGGCGGCTGGCAATCGGGATTTTAATCCCCTTTCCCCTGGCTTTATTGGCTCAATTTAGCATGTATAACAAAAGTTCATTGAGTCTCTACACCCAATGGCAGGAAAAACTGGGAACCATGAACGGAACCATTGTTGAATTTGTAAAAGCTATGCCGGTGATTAAAATATTTAACCAGACAGTTTCAGCATTTAAACGTTTTTCCCGGGATGTTTATGCTTATCGGGATTTGACCATTCACTGGACAAAAGTTTCTGCAAATGCTTATTCAGGATTTATTACCTTATTGGGAGCCAGCTCCTTGTTTATCGTGCCTATTGCAATCTACATTATTACACAAACAGAAGTGCCAAATTACGGTGTTTTTATTTCCTCAGTCTTTCTTTTTATTTATATCGGAATGGGAATCGCTTTGCCCATGTTTAAACTGATGAACATGTCTTCCCTTTTAGTTCAAATCAGTACTGGCTTATCCAATATTGATAAAATCCTGGATGACGAGGAAATCGATAATTCTGTACAGCATAAAAAACCAACAGATTATTCTATTGACTTTAAGGATGTTTCTTTTAGTTATGGTGAAAAGAAAACCCTGCAAAATCTTTCTTTTACTGTTCCCCAGGGTACTGTTACTGCTCTGGTCGGCCCTTCCGGAGGGGGAAAAACAACAATTGCTAATTTAATTGGAAGATTTTGGGATATTAAAACCGGAGAGATCTCAATTGGTCAAATCAATATCAAAGAAATAGGAACAGAAAATTTAAACAAATATGTTTCGACTGTATTTCAGGAATCATTTCTGTTTTTTGATACCATAGAAGAAAACATCCGTATGGGAAATGATCAGGCGAGCTTTGATGAAGTAAAGCAGGCAGCACAAGCAGCACAGATTCATGACTTTATTCAAACTTTGCCTCAGGGATACCAGACCCTGATAGGTGAAGGAGGAACTTACCTATCAGGCGGCGAGCAGCAAAGAATTACTATTGCCCGGGCCATCCTGAAAGATGCCCCAATCATACTTTTAGATGAGGCAACCGCTTATGCAGATCCAGAAAATGAAGCAAAGATTCAAAGGGCTTTAGCACAGGTACTAAAAAATAAAACTGTGGTTATCATCGCTCACCGTCTTTACACCATCACCGATGTAGATCAAATCCTGGTAATCAATGCAGGAAAAATCGAAGAAAGAGGGACTCATCAGGATCTGTTGAAAAAAAATGGTTTATACACCCGCCTCTGGAAAATCCATGCAGCTGCCAGAAACTGGGATATAGGAAAGGAGTCTTTATCATGAAAAATTTTTTTAATACTATTACGTTGAATAATATAAAAGTACTGGCGCCGTCCTTCTGGCATGAAGTACTGCATTCCATATTACAGGGACAACCCTATTTTGTAATCCTGATGGTGACATTAACCCTTCTGGATCCCCTTTTAAATCCTGGCATTCAGCTGAATCTGGCCAAACTGGGGTTGTATATAGGCTGGTTAGCCCTATCCATCCTTTTATTGTTTTTAGAAGGAAGAAAAGTAGTTGTGCTACAAACAAAAACCGCCTATCATTTAGGGGCAGAAGGGAGAATTAAACTGGGGGATTATTTACGTAAATTGTCCATGGGTTTTTACAAAGGAAAAGATCCGGGAGATATTACTGCTCTGATGATGCAGGATTACAGCAACATTGAAATGATGCTCTCCCAATTGTTAATGTCAGCTATTGGAGCAGTGGTAATGCCGGTGATTTTTCTGATTTTTTTAGTTCCCCTGGACTGGAGAATGGCCTTAATTACCCTTTCACCTATTCCCCTGGCTTTAATAGCAGCTACACTTACCCGGATGATTGTTATGCATACTGGTCAGAAACATATCAAATGTAAAAACCAGGCTTCCTCAAGGATGCTGGAATACCTGGAAGGAATCAAAAGCATTAAATCCTATAATTTGACAGGACGAAAATTTTCCCGCCTGGAAAATGCTTTTAAGGAACTAAAAAAAGAAAGTATCCGGGTTGAAGCCACTGGCGGTCCTTTAGTGATATTGGGAATCTGGTTTTTAAATGTTGGAATTGCCATGATAATGATTATGGGACTCTATTTTATCCTCCAGGGATCTCTTGCTATTGCTCATTTTCTGTTTTTCCTGATTATTGGAACCAGGATGTATGATCCCCTGACCAAGGTTTTGGTTAGCTTTGTAGAGTTGAGTTATTTTTCCATATCTGCCAAAAGAATCAATGAAATTTATCAAACCAAACCTTTGCCAGAACCTGTTCATTCAGAATCAATTAACCACCATGATATTGATTTTAAAAATGTTTCTTTTCGCTATCATAATACGGATGTTTTAAAACAAGTCAATTTTACCATGAAGCATAATCAGATGACAGCTCTGGTCGGCCCTTCTGGTTCAGGCAAATCAACCATTACCCGTTTAATCGCCCGTTTCTGGGATGTGAACCAGGGAGAAATTACCATAGGTGGTATACCCATTACCAAAACTCACCACGAAGATTTAATGAACAATATCAGTATGGTTTTTCAGGATGTTTATCTTTTTAATGATACTATCTTAAATAATATTAAAATTGGAAATAACCAGGCTACAATGGAAGAGGTAATTTCTGCAGCTAAAAAAGCTCAGTGCCATAACTTTATCCAGGCCCTGGATTCTGGATATGATACCATGGTTGGCGAAGGCGGAGCCACACTTTCAGGCGGAGAAAAGCAACGGATTTCTATTGCCCGGGCTATTTTAAAAAATGCCCCTATCATCCTTTTAGATGAAGCAACCGCTTCTTTAGATCCTGAAAATGAACTTTATATTCAAAAAGCTATTGATGAATTAATTAAAGGAAGAACTTTAGTAGTCATTGCCCACCGTTTAAGCACTATAACCCATGCAGATCAAATATTAGTTTTAAAAGACGGAAAAATCATTGAAAGAGGTACCCATCAGGAATTATTGTCCAATACAGGATTATACCAGAGTATGTGGAATGAACAGGAAAGGGCATTTCATTGGAAGCTGACTGGAAAAAACGCTTCCTAGCCTTTACTATTTAGGAGTCAATAACGAAAACCAAATAGAAAAAAATATTGTTTTTTAGAATGTACAGAACTGCTTCCCGTCCCTGTTAAGTAACTTTCTAGCAGGCAGCTGCTTCAATATTCCAATCTTAAAAAAATCAAGGTATGTTTTTCTAACAACGACGGAGTTCTGCCTAAAAACATACCTTGATTTTTGTTACCGAAGAGAAACCGTGGTTACGGCAGGAGGATGCGGAGATCCTGCTTTAAATTATTTGCCGACTAAACCAAACAAAGAACATCATCCTTGGCCAGTTTCAGAATGGATCGGACAGGCAATACCAGGAGATGCATATTGTTTATGCTCAAATTTCAATGAAAATTTTAATAAAAATGATCAATTTTTTTGTTTTTACATTATAATTGGTTAAATAGTTTTTAAATGGAAATTTATTGCTTAAAAATAGTTTTTATAGGCGGTAAATATCATGATAAAAAGTATCAAAAATGGCCATGAAAACAGCAATGAAGACATTGAACTCAAACTCTTTCCGGATGGCATTTACCTGAAATACGGATATGATTTTAGAAACTATGATCCGTCCTCCCTGCATCGTCGAATCAGAAAATTGAAAATAGAGAACAATTTTGCCAGCCTGTCGGCAATAACTCACAAAATTATTTATGACCCTTCGCTGATCTATGCAATGGATCTCAATCAGCAGGCTATCGACAAAGCTAAATCCGGGATTTACCCCCTTAATCTTTTGCAGAAATATACAAGCAATTATCAAAAATCAGGCGGTAAAAATGAATTTTCAGATTATTACACTGCTAATTATGGATCAGTGATCTTAGATCAAGCACTCAAGAAAAATATCCTGTTTCCCCAGCATAATCTGGCAACAGAACAAAGTTTTAATGAAATGAATCTGATTACCTGCAGGAATGTTTTGATTTACTTCAATAAAACTTTACAGTGCCGGGTACTTAATTTATTTGGTGACAGCCTGGTTACAGGTGGATTTCTGGGTCTGGGAAACAGCGAAAGTATCCCCTCGGCAGATAAATTAAATTATTTACATAAAGTCAGTCATAATGAAAATATTTTTCAAATCATAAGATAAGGAATAAATGATGAGTGACATTGAAAAAAAAGAAAATTCTAATCTGGACCAAAAGCAGTTATTACAAGTACTTCTAGCTTATAAAAAGGGAGATTTTTCTCAAAGAATGCCGATTGACAACCTGGGTTTGGCTGGAAAAATATCCGATGTTCTGAATAACATTATTGAACAGTCAGACAATTATATTGAGAGTTTTCTTAATATTAGCCAAGCCGTGGGTGAAGAGGGCGAGATTGAAAAACAACTCAATACCGGAGATTTAAAAGGCCGATGGGGTAAAGGTACCAAAGCTATCAATTCATTGATCACCAGTATTGTTTCCCCGGTAATGGAAATATCAAGAGTGATCAATGCAGTTGCCAAAGGCGATCTTTCACAACAGATGGAGATCAATGCTTCGGATCGCACATTAAAGGGAGAATATTACCGGTTGGGAAAGACGGTTAATGTTATGGTTAGCCAGCTTTCTGCCTTTGCCAAAGAAATTATCAGAGTAGCCCGGGAAGTAGGAGTTGATGGAAAACTGGGAGGACAGGCCAAGGTGCCCAAGGCAATGGGTATCTGGAAGGATCTGACCAACAATGTAAATCAACTGGCAGCTAATTTGACCACACAGGTGCGGGCTATTTCCGAAGTAGCAACCGCAGTCGCCAAAGGGGACCATTCGCGAACCATCACCGTTGATGCCGGCGGAGAAGTTGCTGAGTTGAAAGATTATGTTAACCAGATGATTGAAAATCTGAAAAACATCACCATGATCAACCAGGAACAGGATTGGTTAAAAACCAATCTGGCAAAGTTTGCCAGGAATTTACAGGGACAGCGTGACCTGCAGAATGTAGCCAAAATGATCCTGTCCGATCTGGCTAACCTGATCAATGTCCAGTATGGTGTATTTTATACCATTGATCAGGAAGAAAATGAAACCTTTATTAAGTTGATCGCTTCCTATGCCTACAAAAGCAGAAAGCATCTCTCCAACCGTTTTAAACCGGGGGAAGGCTTAATCGGACAATGCCTTTTAGAAAAAGATACAATACTAGTCACCGATGCTCCTGAAGATTACATCTCAATTGAATCAGGTTTGGGTGAAGGAAAACCCAATAATTTGATCGTACTGCCCATCATCTTTGAGAACGAGGTAAAGGCCATTATTGAACTGGCAACTTTCAGCTTGTTTAAGGAAATCCATCTGATTTTCCTGGATCAGTTGAGAGAAAGTATCGGAGTGGTCATCAATACCATAGCCGCCAATATGCAGACAAAAGAACTGCTCAAGCAGTCACAGACCCTGACTGAACGGTTGCAAAATCAACAAGAAGAACTACAAAAAACCAATGAAGAACTGGAAGACAAAGCGAGACTGCTGGCTGATCAGAACAGAGAAGTGGAGCAGAAAAATATTGAAGTGGAAAACAAAAACAAAGAGATTGAACTGGCCAGAATGGAAGTGGAAAATAAAGCCGAACAGCTGGCCGTTACTTCAAAATACAAATCGGAATTTCTTGCCAATATGTCCCATGAATTAAGAACTCCCCTGAACAGCCTGCTTGTGCTTTCCAAAATGCTCTGTGAAAATAAAAACAATAATCTCAGCAAAAAAGAAGTTGACTTTGCCTCAAATATTTATGAAGCAGGAAATGATCTGTTAACTTTGCTCAATGACATTCTGGATCTAGCTAAAGTCGAAGCCGGAAAAATTGAGCTGAGCTTAACAGAATTTAGTATAACGGATGTAAAAAAATCCATTGAAAAACGGTTTCGTGAGATTGCCAATAAAAAGAAACTGAACTTTACTATCACACTGCAGCAGGAGCTGCCCAAAATTTATACAGACGAGAAAAGGCTGCAGCAGATTTTGATTAATCTGTTATCCAATGCCTTTAAGTTTACCGAAAAGGGCCATGTAACCCTGAATGTCAAATTGATAGAGACCAAAACAATCGCTTTTATGAACAACTCGTTAAAAAAAGAAGATAAGGTTTTTGCCTTTTCCGTAACCGATACAGGCATTGGCATTCCGGAGGAAAAAATAAATCTGGTTTTTGAGGCATTTCAGCAGGCAGAGAGTACAACAACCCGGCGTTTTGGAGGCACCGGACTGGGACTTTCGATCAGCCGGGAAGTGACCGGACTGCTAGGAGGTGAAATCCATCTGCAAAGTACCCTGAATCAAGGCAGTACTTTTATCCTCTATTTGCCTCTGAAATTTAACGAACAGAAAAACCTCAAGGAAGAGCCTCAGCTTTTACCACCTCCAAAAGCTTCTGCTGAAAACAAGTTAAACATAACCCCTTTGATTACCAAAAAATTTGAGGAACGATCAAAGGAGATCAACGATGACCTGGGCAATATTCATGCCGGCGACAGAGTGATATTGATAATTGAAAATGATATTCACTTTGCTCATATACTGCTTGAAGTGGCGCGCAGTATGAAATTTAAAGGAATTATCGCCCTTAACGGTGAAAGCGGCTGGGAAATTATCCGGGAATACAAACCCGATGCCATCACCCTGGATCTCAAAATACCGGGGATCAATGGCTGGGTTCTGCTGGATATGCTCAAGCATGACAGTGAACTGCAGCATATTCCGGTGCATGTCATCTCAGTTGCAGAAGAGCAGAAACGGGCTTTTGAACAGGGCGCATTTAGTTTCTTGAAAAAAACGGCACAAATGGATGAACTGAAAGGCGTTTTTGCCGGAATATCAGAATACATTGAACGAAAGATAAAAAATTTGCTGGTCATTGAAGATGATGAAAAGCAGAATGAAGCCATAGTCAAACTGATCGGCAACGGCGATGTGAAAACGGTTTCGGTCAAGAACGGCCGGGAAGCCTTAGCGGCATTAAATAAAAACCAGTTTGACTGCATCATTTTAGATCTAATCCTGCCCGATATGAGTGGATTGGATTTTCTTGAGAAAATTAAAGACGACAACCGATTCCTGAAGGTACCGATCATTGTTTACACAGCAAAAGATCTGACTAAAACAGAAGAGCGAAAATTGCAAAAATTAACAAACAGTATTATACTTAAAAATGTAAGGTCGCCGGAAAGATTGTTGATGGAAACAACTCTTTTTCTGCACAGGATAGAACATCAACTACCTGAAGAAAAAAAGAAAATATTGAAAAAAACCAGGAGAGAAGATGGTATTCTATCCGGCAAAAAGGTATTGATCGTTGATGATGATTTGCGGAATATATTTATTCTCACCAGTGTGTTAGAGAAATACAATATGAAAATTATTTATGCTGAGAATGGGAAAGAGGGAATTAAAAAATTGGCCGCTCATTCCGATATCGACCTGGTTCTAATGGATGTCATGATGCCGGTGCTGGATGGCTATGATGCCATGAAAAAAATCCGTAAAATGGAGCAGTATAAAGCAATTCCGATTATTACCCTTACTGCAAAAACCATGAAAGGCGACCAGGAAAAATGCCTGGAAGCCGGAGCATCCGACTATATCTCAAAACCGATTGATATCGAACGGTTGCTGTCGCTGATGCGGGTATGGATGTACCACTAATACTGTTGACTGAGTAATTACCATAAGTCAATGTGTTCGAGGACTGATAATGAACCAGAAAAAAAAAGACAGTATAAAAATTCTTGTGGTGGATGACAAGCCCAGAAATCTTATGGCATTAAGGGAATTACTCATGCCGATTATGGAAGAAGAAGAATGCCAACTCCTGGAAGCCCAATCCGGAACCGAGGCTTTAAAAGTACTGCTTGATACAGATGATATTGCTTTAATCCTGATGGACATTCAAATGCCCGGCATAGATGGAATTACCACTGCCCAAATAGTAAAAACCCGCAAAAAGAGCGCCGACATTCCCATCATCTTTATCACTGCTCATTCACCTTCCGATTCGGATAATTTTAAGAGCCTGGAAATCGGGGCCTTTGACCTGATCACAAAACCTTTCAATCCTCAATTATTAATGTCAAAAACAGCAGTTTTTATTCGCCTGCATAAAGCCCTGCAGGAACGGGAAAAAATGATTCTCCAGGAAAAGGAGGTAGAGAAAAACCGGAGAAAAGAATTGGAAGCCGCCCTGGAAAGGCAGAAAAAAATGAGCACCCGGGATTATGGGAGTATCAGCGCCTATATGAGTGGTATCGGCATATTTGCGGATCGGCTCCCGGCAGTTTTTCAGACAATGACACAGGAATACAGAGAACTGTTAAATACTTACCTGAAAATAATCCTCACCAATAAGCTGCCTCTCAAAAGGGAAATCATTGATTTTGCCGAACGTTTGGGAGAACAGGCTTGCGGCCCTAAAGATCTGATGGATATTCATGTGAAAGCAGTGGAACAGCTAAGCAAAGGACAGAACATTAAGCGGATCACTGCCCTGAACATCGAAGGACGCCTCTTTGTCCTGGAGGTCATGGGAAATCTGGTTGATTATTACCGGAAAGGAAGATTTCTCAAGTATAAATTTGAATGAACAAAGGTAATCTTGAAAAAAATAAGTATACAATTAAGACCACTCACTGATTGAATGGTCTTGTGAATTGAAAAAAAGAGGTATATTTATGAAGGTAAATTTTGTCATTTTTATCACGGGAGATACTCCCTGTTCACTACAGGCTCTGCAAAATCTTAAAGAGTTATGTGAAATCTATTTTAAAGGGGAATATAACATGACAGTGGTCGATATTCTCGCAGAACCACAGCAAGCAGAAGATCATAGAATAATTGCTACCCCCACTGTGATCAAGCTTATGCCCTTACCGGAACGGCGGATCGTTGGAGATTTATCCGGATTTGATCAGGTCCTAAATGGTCTAGGGCTGTCAGAAATAACGAAAAAACCACGGAAAGCCAATGTAAATGAAGAGGAGCAAAAAAAATGAATAATAAAGAAATAGAAAAAATAAAGACAGGAATTGAAGGATTTGATGCGATCAGCCACGGCGGATTGCCGCAAAACCGGTCCACTCTGATGACCGGCACATCAGGCAGTTGTAAAACCCTGCTTGCTATCCAGTATATATTAGCGGGAATCAGAAATTTTAAGGAAACTGGTGTTTTTGTTACCTTTGAGGAAACACCGGTTGAAATTAAGAAAAATATGCTCTCTTTTAACTGGGACCTTGATCAATATGAAAAAGAAAATAAACTGGCCTTTGTTGACCTGTCTCCCGATCCTCGTGAAACGAAAGTTACTGTGACAGGGGAATATGATTTATCAGCCCTGATGGTACGTATTGAACATGCGATCAAAAAAGTCAAAGCTAAGCGGGTTGCGGTGGATTCGATTGGTTCCATCTTTTCTCAGATAAATGATCATGCATTGATCCGGCGGGAACTTCTCCGCATATTCAGAGGCATTAAATTAATGGGAGTGACAACACTGGTCACTGCAGAACGTCTGGAAGAATATGGCCCTGTGGCCCGTTATGGAATCGAAGAATTTGTGGCCGACAATGTGATCATCCTGCGTAATATCCTTTCCGAAGAAAAAAGGAGACGGACGATTGAAATTCTGAAATACCGCGGGGCAAAACATCAAAATGGGGAATTTCCCTTTACCATTTCTGATGAAGGAGTGGAGATACTGACGCTTTCTTCCATGAAACTGACGATGAAATCATCAGAAATCCGGATCAGCTCAGGAAACAAGGAACTGGACAAGATGTGTTCCAATGGGTTTTTTCGCGATTCAATCATTCTCATCAGCGGCGCAACGGGTACCGGAAAAACCTTGCTGACTACAACTTTTATCAATGAAGGGTGTAAAAATAAGGAAAAATGTCTTTTATTTGCCTTTGAAGAGTCACGGGCACAGCTTTTGCGCAATGCCATCGGCTGGGGTATGGACTTCTCAAAATGGGAACAGGAGGGAATGTTGAAAATTATCTGTGAGTACCCTGAAACCAAAGGCCTGTCCGACCACCTGCTGGCTATGAAAAAGGAAATAGAAACATTTAATCCCCACCGGATAGCTATGGACAGCCTTTCTGCCCTGGAGAGAGTTTCAACTGGCAAGGATTTTCGCGAATTTGTGGTCAGCCTCTCATCCTTTATCAAGGAGAGAGAAACAGCTGGTCTATTTACTGCCGTAACTCCCTCGCTGATGGGCGGAGTTTCGATTACAGAACAGCATATTTCCACCATCACAGACTCCATCATCCTGCTGCGCTATGTAGAAATGATGGGTAAAATGCATCGCGGTATTACTGTCTTAAAAATGCGGGGTTCCTGGCACGACAAATCGATCCGGGAGTTTGAAATTGATGAGGACGGGATCACCATCGGCAATGTATTCGAAAATGTCGGGGGGATCATTTCAGGACTGCAGATCCAGTCGCTCTCCGGCGATCTGGATAAGATGGGAAAAATGTTTGACTGATACTGAGGGTGATTTTTCTCAGGAATATCCAGCCAGCAATGATACAAGGGAAAATCAGAGTTAAAAAAAGAACAGCAAAACCTGATAAAATATGCAAACCTGCTCTGACCGGGAAGCGCAGACCAGGTTTGAAAACTTCAGTTTTAAAAAGCCATTTTAATTGGCATAGCCCATTTGTGTATTTAACATTTTTGCAAAAATTCCATTTTGTTCTCTCAATTTCCCTGGTTCACCTATCTCTGCAATCCTGCCTTTTTCAAGGACGATTATTTTATCTGCACTTGCTACTGTCCGCATTCTATGGGCGATCACTAATACTGTTTTGTTTTTTATTAGCTCGGAAATTCCTGCCTGAATCTTTGTTTCATTTTCAACATCCAGTGAAGCAGTGGCTTCATCCAGTAGAATAATTGGTGCATCTTTAAGGAGGGCACGGGCAATAGAAATACGCTGTCTTTCTCCTCCGGAAAGAGTTTCCCCGTTTTCACCAATAATAGTACTGTACCCTTGAGGCATTTTACTAACAAATTCATCACATTGAGCCAGTTTTGCAGCATGATATACTTCTTCATCCGTAGCATCCCGTTTACCAATTCGGATATTGTCCATAACAGTCGTGTTAAATAAAACTACGTCCTGAAAAACAACGGAGTAATATTGAAGTAAAGTTTCCGGTTCAATAGTGCTGATATCCTCATCTCCCAGGAAAATTTTGCCGGAATCCACATCCCAGAAGCGGGCAGCTAATTTAGTAGCTGTACTTTTTCCTCCACCTGAGGGACCAACCAGGGCAGTAATTTCACCTTGACGTGCTGTAAAAGATACATCTTCCATCACTTGTTTCCCTGTTTCATAGGAAAAACATACCTTATCAAAAACAATATCATAATGATCAGGATAAAAACTGGTTTTTCCTTGTTGGATAGGAAGGGCTTCCATTTCATTCATACGATTAATACGAACATCCAGATAAAACAGAGCAGCCAAATTATTAAAAACTTCATTTATTGGTTCATATATCCGGGAACCAATGATTAAAAACATTAAATACGTAAATAAATCAACACTTCCTCTTGCTAATAGGTAAGCACCAGTAATAATCACACTTGCCAACCCAAGCTTTAAAACACTCTGAGCACTATTAACCAGTACTCCAGTCATTAATTCACCACGGGTTAAATTTCTTTCGTAATCGTCTAATTTATCATTTAATTCATCCAGATATTTATTTTCATTATTATAGGATTTAATTTCCTGGATGGTTTCCAAACCTTCCTGAATTTTTTCAGTAACATTTCTTTTTTTATCATAAATATATTTATTATTTTTTATCTGCCATTTTTTGGAAATAATCACTATAAATGCTGCAACCGGTACTACCCAAAATAAAGCCAGGGCTAACTGCCAGTGATAAAAAAACAGTCCTGTTATCATTAAAAGAACACTAATGACAGAAGCAAACAACTGAGGAACTGCATGAGAAAAAGTATGTTCCAGTTCTGTATTATCAGACATAATAGTGGATGTTAAGTCTGACAGGTTTTTTTCTCCAAAAAATGCCAGCGGCAGTTTTCTGAGCTTTTCAGCTAGTGAAATACGCCGGTTAGCACTTTCTTCATAGATGGTTGTAAAAGTACTATGGTATTGTAAAACCGCAATAATCCAGTTTATCACCATAAAAACAATTCCCAAAATGATATAGTATCTTAATCCATTACTAAAACTTGCCTCAGGATTAAAAACAGGCTTTAAATAATCATTCAGAAATAAAAAAACAAAGACAGCTGGTAACATTAAAGCTATATTCAGCAAAGTAGTAAAAAAAGTTCCTTTTACAAAGTCCCTTGCACCTTTAGCTGATAAAGCTAAACGTTTTTGTAAATAGTTAAACATATTGCATCTCCTTCCCTATGGTCCAATGAGCTGATTTTTGATATTCTTTCCACATTTTGGCATAAAAGCCTTTTTTATCTAATAATTCAGTATGATTTCCCTGTTCAACAATTTTTCCTTGATCAATGACTAAAATTTTATCCACATTCATAATACTGGTTAAGCGGTGAGCAATCATTAATACGGTTTTTCCAATTGTGAGTTTTTTTAAAGCTTTTTGAATCAGATGTTCATTTTCAGGATCAGCAAATGCGGTCGCTTCATCCATTACCACAATAGGTGCATCTTTTAAAAATGCTCTTGCCAATGCTATTCTCTGTTGTTCTCCGCCAGACAAATAGGTTCCATCTATACCAATCTTAGTGTTTAATCCATTAGGAAGTTTATTGATAAATTCGGTGCATTGAGCCCTATCTACTGCTTGCTCAATAGCTTCTATTGATGCATTTGGATTTCCATAACGGATGTTTTCCAGTAATGTGGTTTTAAACAACCTGGTATTTTGGAAAACAAAGGATATATTGTCCATTAAATCAGTTGTTTTAGTATCTTTGATATTGATTCCCCCAATGGTAACCTGCCCGGAATCAACATCCCAAAAACGGGGAACCAGACGAGCAATAGTGGTTTTTCCGCTACCGGAAGGACCAACTAGGGCAAATGTCTTCCCTTGGGGAATGGTAAAACTAATATTAGAAATAGCTTCCTGATTACTGCCTGGATAGCTAAAAGATACATTTTGAAAGGTAATTTCGTTATTCTTTATACTTTTAGGTTCAGCAGGTTCTAAAAGGGGTTTAATCCTGGTTAATTCTTCTGTTCGATTCACAGCTTCTGCTGCCTGTCCAACAGCTTGATTTAAATACATGCTGCGCATGATGCTTTGGGCAAATACAGGAGTGATGAGAATATAAAACAACAGGTTAATCAAAACAGTGGTAATGTTTCCGCCATAACTGATCAGTATAATTGCCAGAGGGACCAGAAAATATGCAAATCCATGAATAATAACTGTATAAGCAGACATGGGTTTTTCCCACATCATGGTATACTGAAAAACCATATCTTTATATTTCGTTATACTTCTATGAAAGTTTTTAAAAGAAAAAACAGATTGCTGAAAGACTTTGACAACTGGTATTCCCCTTACATACTCTACAGCTTCAGTATTCATCTCTTCTAAAGATGACATATAATTTTTCATAAACTGACGCCCTTTTTTTCCCATCATAAATCCCATAATCAGCATGGAAAAGAAAATAGGAACCAAACAAACCAGACCAAATTTCCAGTCAAAAATAAAGATTAAAAATAATGAAACAATCGGCATGATGATCGTCCCTGCTAAATCCGGTAATTGATGTGCCACAAACATATGCGTGATGCTGGCATTATCATCAATAATTTTTCGTATCCGTCCGGTTGTATTATTATCAAAAAAGCCAAGTGGTAAGCGGACTAATTTTTGCATTGCCTGTCTTCGCATATTCACTTCTAATCTAAAAGCTGTCAAATGAGACAGCATTAATGCTAAAAAGTATAAAACAATACTGCCAACAGCTGTACCCACAGCTAATAATGCATAGGTATGAATGACAGCTTGTGAAGAGATGGTTTGCGATTGAAACAATTCTCTAACAATAAGCCAGATAAAAATAAACGGCATCATTCCCATGATGGAACTAATAGCAGATAAAAATAATGCCAGAGGGAGAAAAATTTTTCGATTTCCCATATAAGTTTTCAATTTAGTTAATGTTTTCATATTAACCATCCTTTGAATTTGGTTTGTTAGACATATCTAACATTGATTATAAAAAAAATTCTTTTATTTTTCAGTTTTAATTAAATAAATACAAAACTCTAAAGAGGTCATTTTGCCCTTCCTTATGTTACCGGATTAGCTTATCCTGTCTTTTATTCTTAAAAATGAACAAAGTTCTTTTTTACAGTATAAGATAATATTTATATTGTCAAGATAAATTTATGAAATATGTTAAGCCAGTTGTGATTTTGTGATGTCAACCTATTTAGACTTTATCTTTTAGATTCTGGATCAAAATAAGTTTTGGATAAAAAAATTCATTTATTAAGGCTGAAGGGATCACTTAGATTTCTATTTTATCATGATATTTAAATTCTGGATCTAATTTATCCATTTTTAATATTTGTTTTATCTTTTCTTCTTCTAATTCTAAATCTTTTTCACGAAGCCTCTTTACTGTTTCCCCAGCTTCTTTTATTTGGGTAACTAATTTTTCTATGGCAACAAATTTTTCCGGAAAATCCTTTTTGATTTGTTCCAGATCTAATTCTTCATAAACAAACTTTTTCTTTGGGTAAATTCTTTTATATTGTCTCTCTAATTTTTCAAGATTTTTATTCATTTCAAATAACAATTGTGCCTGTTTTGTTTTTAATTCTATTTGCTGGGCAAGAATTTGAGTTACTGAAACATATAATTTAGTGATTTTGTTTTCTTTATATTTATTCATCAAACCACAATTGTTTAATAAAAGTATTAAAAAAAGTATTAAAATCCATTTTTTTATCATTTTATTCCCTTTCATTAAAAAAGTGATCATTCAATTAAATTTAATAACCAAATCCCCTGGAGGGGAAAAGTCTTCCGCAGAGGCAGAAATCTATGCGCAATTGAAACACATTTTGCATAAAATTTAAAATATTTTACCAGTTTAATACAATTATACCCATATTATATATAATCATTCAATAAATATATTTATTAGCTTAAAATTCCTTTAATGTCTATCATTAATTAATCATAATAAAAATTGATTTATTAATTTTTTCTACAGCTTTAAAAATTTATGCACAAATTTTTGGAGCTGTTTTATATTGACAAATAATTTTTTTTATTAATATTATAATAATGAACACTGTTTTTTATTAAAAAGCTCTTGGATAATTCAGGAGTCTATCGATGATTTGATGATAGATCCTTTTATCGATTTAATAATTGAAAGATATTTGAAATAACCAGTTTTGCATTGTATCAAAATGGATCGCTTCTCCTGAACAGGGTTTTTCATTGCTACAAAGAGTTTACCACCTTTTGTCTTAGCAAAACACAGGAATAATCCATCAGAAAGAAATATAAACCAGTTTGTCAATAAAGAGTAAAAGTTAGCTTTATCTAACTTTTTATATTGAAAAATTTTAATTTGCTATTACATTTTATTATGCAGCATATTAGAGGATAACATGAAAAGGAGCTTCTATGATAATGATAAAAAATTTGCATGTTATGGTTGATGAGAAAGAAGTGTTGAAAGGTGTGAGCCTTACCATACCTGATAATCAGGTGCATTGTCTTTTTGGACCAAATGGATCTGGTAAAAGTGTCCTGATTTCTACTATTATTGGTTATCCGGAATATGAAGTAACAGAAGGAGAGATCATTTTTAATGGTACCAATATTACGCAAATGAGTATAGATGAAAGAGTGAAAATGGGAATCGGGATTTCTGAACAACGGCCACCTGTGATAAAGGGAGTTAAGCTACGAAATCTGCTGAATTTGTTAACTGCAAGTAATAATGAAGAAGATTATAAAAACAAGATGGTAACTCAATTTAATATGGAAAAATTTCTTGACCGGAATATTAATGATGGTTTATCCGGGGGTGAAGTAAAAAAATCAGAGTTATTTCTATTATTAACCACTCAACCGGACTTCATTATTCTCGATGAGCCTGATTCAGGAGTGGATCCGGAACATTTAAAAAAAATCGGGGCAATGATCAATGAATCTCTGCAAAAAAAAATCCGGCTAAATAAGAATTGTACTTCCTGTTCCGGTAATTCCGGATTAATTGCAACCCATTCTACTGCCATTTTAAATTATATCAATACTGATAAAGGACATATCATGCTAGATGGTAAAATAAAATGCAGTGGTAATCCTTTAGCCATGATGGATAAAATTAGAGATAAGGGTTATGAATACTGTATTCAATGTCATGAAAATAGTCAGGAGGATGAAACATGAATGATTTATTTAAAAATTCTTTAGAAGATTTAACAATCGACTTTTCAAAATTTAATAAAACTGCAAATGATAAAAATCAGATTAATTCCATGAATGAACTGAAAGAGGATGAAATTAATTCACTAAAATCAGTAGGATTTAATACACAGGAGGATAATGACTCAGGAAAATTTATGATGTATGGAAACGCTATTTTTACCATTATCCCAAAAATTGAAGGAGTTGAAATTATCCCTCTCAAAGATGCATTAGAAATGTTTCCTTACATAAAAGAAAAATACTACTTCAAAGCAGTTGATAAAGACCTTGATGATTTTACCAAAACAGTTTATGAAAGGGAACAGAATGGTTATTTCATACGGGTCAAGAAAAATACTGTTGTAACAGCGCCGTTGTATACTGCTTTGTTTATGCATAAAGAAATGAGTACTATGTGTATCCATAATATTGTTGTACTTGAAGAAGGGGCACAACTACATCTGGTAACTGGTTGTACAGCAGGGTGTTCTATCAGAGGGGGACTTCATATTGCTGCCAGTGAATACTTTATTGGTAAAAATGCAAAATTAATTAATACCATGATCCATAACTGGGGAACCGATTTCATTGTTCGACCAAGATCGGCTACTATTGTTGAAGAAAATGGAATATTTATCAGTAATTACTATTCTGCAAATCCTGCTAAACATATCCAGACTAACCCTTTTACTTTTTTAAAAGGTAAAAATGCCACTGCTAAATATCTGTCTGTAATATTATGCTTGCCTGATACTTACAGCAATATTGGTGGAACCGTGTTGATGGCGGGTGAAAATTCAGGGGCTGAGCTAGTTGCCAGAACGGTAAATCATGGCGGTACTGTTATTCAATCAGGCTTATTGATTGGTGCGGCTAAAGATTCTCGAGCACATGTAGATTGTTCCGGATTAATGTTGAGTGATAATGGGATAATCGAGGCTGTACCAGGATTAAAATCCATGCATCCTGATGCAAAAATGTCGCATGAAGCAGCTATTGGTAAAATTGATATGGGAGAAGTGAATTATTTACAATCAAAAGGATTGACTGAAATGGAGGCTATTGCATTAATTGTACGTGGATTTTTAGATATCGGTATAGAGGAAGTTGCCCTGCAACCAGAACTGGAAAAAATTATTCAGCAAATATCCGAATTATCCGGGCATGGAGATTAGTAAAAAATCAGAATAAAAATTTCAAGCTGATCTGTAAAAAGAATTAATTTGGATTAAATTTTTGATTAATCAAAAATTTTTATTTGACTAATCTAAATTTTATATTTATACTAAGTATATATTTAATTTCAATTGGAGGTTTATTATGAAAAAATCTTTTTTAATCATAACTGTAATTATGTTTTTATTTTCAACAGGCTGTAAAAAATCTGATTCTGATCAGTCAGGTAAAGTAAATGTGGTTGCAACTATCGGTATGATTGGAGATGCTGCGCAGAATGTTGGAGGCGAGCTTGTTGAAGTGGTAACTTTAATGGGGCCGGGAGTGGATCCCCATTTGTATAAAGCAAGCGCACAGGATGTAAGCCGTCTTACCCGGGCAGATATCATTCTGTACAATGGTCTGCATTTAGAAGCAGCTATGGGTGAGGTCCTGGAAAAAATGGGTGAAAAAAAATCAACTGTACCTGTTTCCGAAACCATTCCCAAGGAAAAGCGACTCAATGCAGATGACTATGAAAACCAGTATGATCCCCATGTCTGGTTTGATGTTGAATTATGGCGTTATAGTGTTAAGGCGGTGAGAGATGCTCTGATAGCTGCTGATAAAAAAAACAAAGCAGCCTATGAAGCGAACTGGCAAGATTATGATCAAAAACTTGCTCAATTACAGAATGAGGTTTTAGAAACTCTGAATAAAATAAAACCTGAACAAAAAATCCTGATTACAGCTCATGATGCATTTAACTATTTTGGAAATGCTTATGGTTTTGAAGTAAAAGGCTTACAGGGCATCAGTACAGTAGCCGAAGCTGGAACAAAGGATGTTCAGGATCTGGCAGCATTTATTGCTGATAATAAGATTCCAGCAATCTTTGTCGAAAGCTCAGTACCCAGAAAAAACATTGAAGCCCTGCAAGCAGCAGTAAAGTCAAAAGGTTTTGCAGTTGAAATCGGCGGCGAGCTTTTTTCCGACGCATGGGAGATGAAGGAACTAGTGAAGGGACTTATCTGGGAATGGTTCAGCATAATGTACAGACTATTGCCAATGCTTTAGGAGAATAAT
>JAKSBL010000002.1 GCA_022361115.1 Spirochaetota bacterium
GATGACGGTCTCGTTCGTCTCGCTGTTCAGCGCTAACTCTGCTCGGTGAGCCGCCCTCGCCATTCGTTCGATCATGTCAGTCATTGGTCGGGCTCCTTGAGATACTCACCGCACCAGCTCCCTTTTGAGACTTAAATGTTTTTTTTATGCTTTTAGCATTTTTAAAAAGATCAGATATTTCAAATCCTAGTACTAATGATCCACCTCCCAAGGCTAAAACGATTTGATTCTGTAAGTATGATGTTAGGTTTTTATCATCAATATCTTGATGTTTCTTGCTTGCTATGAATTTTTTATTAATATTTACGATTTCATTTGTATCGATATTAAATGTAGCTATTTCTTGATTATCTGATTGAAGAACTAAATATAATGTATTATTAATATTAATTTCATGAACTTCTTTAAATATTCTATTTCTTTTATAAACTGGATCATTTAAGTAATCTTTTCCATTTTGAAACCCAACAAAAGTTAGTATTAAAAACATTGCAACAAAAAAGATTATGAAGTATTTAAAAAAATCCATTCCTTCCCCTTATATTCATAAAAGGTATCTATTTAACTTACTAAATCATTCTTTATTTTATCTTAATTTTTGCAATTTATATATAGGGGATTTCCCTTGTTTTTTTTAAGGGTTTCACCCTGATTTTTAGGAAGATGACAACTGCTCTTATCCGACATGTTTTTTCGCCCAGGGTAACGATATTTTTAATCAACCAGATATTATCACAAATCAATCATTTTGAGATCAACTTGATCATTACCAGAATAAAGCACAGTCAAACAGCATCATGACATCCAGTTAGATTCAGTTCTGCCTGAGTTTAGAGAAGTTTTAATCCATATTTTTTATATTCACTGAATTTTCTATCTCTGCTTAATAAATAATAATTCTTATTTATTGATTTCCAAGTAAACACTGAACATAAAGTCAAATTATTTCGTTTATGCCAATTTACATGAAATTACCGAGAAGATGATAGAAAATAATCATCTCTTTTCATTAAAATCTTTTTATAAATTTCATATAAAGGAAAATGAGTGATTGAAAAGAATATACAAAATATTAAAATAAATAAAAATCTATTACTATTTTTAAATATATATACTAAAAAAATAATAGAGAAATATAATCCATTCAATAACCCTTGAATTATAGAAATTAGTATTAAATATTGAGAATTTTTTTCCTGTATTTTTAAAATTGATTTCGGTTTGTCTCTTAAAATGATAAAACCTAATATATTAAAAATTAAGAGATAAAAAAATAAATATAAAAAATTAAATACTATTAATAAGATAAAAAACATAACCGGAAATGGTAAATGATTTAAAACGGATTCTTTACTAGTTAAATTTAAATCATATAAATATGAAAAAATAAAAACTATTCCTCCTATTATTCCGAAAGTCAGTATTACAGATAAAAATCCAATTATTGCTGATTTTCCTTTTTCATTTCCTATAGATTTTTCAATTTTCACAAAAAAGTCCTTTTCGGTAATTTCCTATAACCTTTTATTATACGCAATTTGTACCGAGTCTTTATAGAAAATATCATGTTGTTGAGGATTTGTAAAGAAAGGCTATTTGATAGATAGGATTGCAGAGATATATAATTGTTTACTCCTGCTCCTCCGGTTTATCACTCTTAAATCTCGCCTGCCGAACAGTACGATCTTTTAACTGTCTGTATTCAACAGACTCAGATCCCTTATCCCTGCGGATGTAAACGGAAAATTACTGGCCTGTTCAGGTAAGGTCGCATTGTAAAGCGGAAGCCTGTCAATGTAAAAGGCAACAGCTTTAGAGTGAAATGGATACCGATTTTTTCCGGTGTCCTGGTTGTCAAATGAACTGTAAACCTTCAATAAAATGATAATATTAGTGAAGGCGGCTTGAAATATTAAAAACGGTTCAAGTGGTTTATCTGTCGTTCTAAAAATTTTAATTTAGTAAAAAGTTCCTGAATTATCTCCAGGTAAGATTTTATTTGGCTGAAGCTTTACTTAATACTGAAATAAATTTGAAAAAAAGTACTTTTTAAGCTATAATCAATCAAATTTACCATCGGGAAAAACGATAATGTATTATAGAGAAAATCATACTGCATTATTTTCCCTGAATAAAAATGTGCATTCTAGCTATAGGAAATTGAGAAAATGATTGAACCCCGTATTTTAAAAGGATTTCGCGATTTTTTACCCGAAATGATGCTGCCCCGTAAGGAACTGATTAATAAACTGGAAAAAATATTTCAGCTTTTTGGTTTTTCTCCAATCGATACACCTGCTTTGGAATATACAGAAATCCTGTTAGGCAAGGGTGGGGGAGAAACAGATAAACAAATCTACCGATTTACCGATAATGGCGGCCGGGATGTGGCTTTGCGGTTTGACCTGACTGTCCCTTTGGCTCGATTTGTGGCCCAGCATTATCATGAGTTAGTCCTTCCCTTTAAAAGATATCACATTGCACCAGTCTGGCGGGCAGAAAAACCTCAGAATGGCCGGTTTCGTGAATTTTATCAATGTGATTTTGATATTATTGGCGTTAACTCGATCCATGCAGATCTGGAAATTCTATTATTAATCAAAGAAGGGATCAAAGCTTTAGATTGTGGAAAATTTACTGTTACTGTTAATCACAGAAAGTTAATCAATGCAGTTTTAGAAAAAATGGGCATTACCGATCAAACTCCAGCAGTACTAAGAGCTATTGATAAATTTTATAAAATGGATTACCAGGCAGTTTTAACTGAAATGTCTGCTACCAGCGGTATTGCGCCTGCAACTTGTGAAGAGATCTTTGCTGTTTTAAATCTTAAAGCTGATCAAAAATCATTAGGATTAGCTGGCGATCAGATCATACCAGTTCTGGCTGCTCAAGCCAAGTTTATTGCTGAAAAAGATCAATATATTATTGATGAATTAAAACATCTTTTTTCTACATTAGATAAAATTGGAGCATTGCCTTTTTATCGTTATAATCCTGCTATTACACGCGGTTTGGATTATTATACTGGAATTGTTTTTGAAACATTTGTAGATGATTATTTGAATTTTGGCTCTATTTGTTCTGGGGGACGTTATGATAACCTGACAGGTTTGTATTCAAAAAATCCAGTTACAGGTGTTGGAGCAGCTGTTGGATTAGATCGGATATTAGCTCTTATGGATAAAACTGGTCAATTAGCCGACCGTAAGAGTTCTGCTGAGGTTTTAGTATTTAATTTGGATGATCAGCTTTTTGATCAGTATTTAATACTGGTTCAAAAA
>JAKSBL010000131.1 GCA_022361115.1 Spirochaetota bacterium
TACTGAAATTGCCAACAACACCAATATGCTGGCATTGAATGCTGCTATTGAAGCAGCCAGGGCCGGCGAACACGGGGAAGGCTTTGCAGTCGTTGCCAGCGAGGTAAGAAAGTTAGCAGAACGAACCATAAAGGCTGCTGACGAGATTAAAGCCCTTTCCACTTCCAGTGTGGAAATTGCAGATAAAGCCGGGCAATTGATTGCAGAAATTGTCCCCGGTATCATTAAAACTTCAGATATGGTACAGGAAATCACCAGTGCATCCAAAGAGCAGAAATCGGGCATGAAACAGCTATCGTCTGCGTCATCCCAGCAGGAACAGGTCACCCAGATGGTCAGTGCCAGTTCCGAACAACTAGCTGCCTCTTCAGAAGAAATGACTTCACAGGTTGAAAATTTGGTGGAACTATTAACTCAATTTAAAGTAAAAAATAATTATCAGCAATTGGAGGAAAATTATGGGGATTGAGCCAATTTTAAATCTCAATGATCTGGAAAAACATATCCAGCCTATTGCTACTGAAGTATTAGAAAGGCAGATTGAACGGCAGTTTAAGGATTTAAAATTAGGTGATGAATGGTATCATAAAAGTCTGGCAGATGCTGTATATAATCTCAGAATGATTAAAATCGCTGTTGAGCATTCCAGCCTAATGATACTGGTTCATTATCTAAAATGGCTGGATTCCATTCTCAAGCAGTTTTCTTTGCCAGATGATGTGCTAACTGTATTTTTAACCTGTGCTAAAGAAGTATTGGATGAAAAAATAGAGGACAAAGAATTAAGAAACAATGTACAAAATATCATTATTAATGCAAAAAAAGAATTGGAACCATTCACAAAAGAACCCCAATCCTTTATACGAAACGACAATCCACATAGTCAACTTCTCTATCAGTATTATCATTTTGTTATGGAGGATAACAAAAAAGCAGCAAAAGATCTTATAAATAATGCAGTTAATAACGGTACCGCTTTACGGGATATTTATCTCTATGTTTTTCAACCTTTTCAATACGAAATTGGACGTCTATGGCAATTAAGAGAAATTTCTGTAGCCAAAGAACATTATTGTACTGCTGTAACACAACTCATCCTTTCCAGCTTGTATGATATTATTTTCAGTGGTAAAAATAATAAAAAATGCTGTTTAACCGCTGCCTGTGTTGAAGGGGAACTGCATGAAATGGGTATCCGTATGGTAGCCGACTATTTAGAATCTGAGCAATTTGATACACATTATCTTGGTGCTAATACTCCAATCAGTGATCTGGTTGCACATTTAAAAACCAATCAGCCAAAAATATTGGCTCTCTCTGCAACTATGTTTTTTAATATTGCAAAAGTAAAAACTCTTATCCATAAACTACATCAAGATGAGCTGGCAACAAAAATAATTGTTGGAGGGTTTCCTTTCTCTATCGATCCTGAACTCTGGAAAAAAGTTGGAGCCGATGCTTGTTCCCATGGATTAGCCGATGTAGAAATAGTGATAAACAATTTACTGAAAGAGTAAAGATCCAAATGTTTTTAATTGCCTTGGAAATTGATGAAAATCTTGCCATTAACAAATTCTATTCGCAAGGATCATCTATAGATCATCTAAAGCAAAATGAAAGTATTCTAAAAATGATTCCGAAAAATCAAGTTGGGCTATTTTTAGATTTTCTTGCTCGCCTAAAAAATAACCGCCCTTCTATTACACAAGACCTACAAATAATACTTGAAGTTTCTGGAAGTCCCCAACTTTTCAAAATAGTTGGTATGGCAACGAACAAAGGCTATACCCTATTTATTGTAGATCATCCTAATCTGGAACAAATAGCAGCAATCTTAAAAGAATGGCAATACGATCATTATCAAAAAATTGTTGACTTGTTAAAAGAAGATAATCAATCAGAAAGTCAATATCTTTCAAAATATGATGAAATGACAAAAATTAATAATGAACTCATAAATATCCGAAGAAGTTTGTCCAAAAAGAACCAGGAACTGATTAAACTCAATGAAGAAAAAAATCGAATCCTCGGTGTTGTTTCACATGATTTTAAGGGCCTTGTTGGAGGAATCTTTTCCCTAACTGGTTTTTTTTTAAAAGAAGAACATTTTAATGCAATAGAAACAAAAGAAATCTACTCAGTGATCTATGCATCAGCTCAACAAATGTTAGACATGATTTATAATCTACTAGATTATTCCCAGTTTGAAACTGGCAGTATATTTCTAAATAAAAAATGGATTAATTTAAATCAATTAATCCATGATAATGTCAAAGTTAATCATTTTTTTACCAGAGATAAAAACATCACCATTAAAACTGAGTTAAAAACAGAGATTACTGATATTTTTCTTGATCCTGTCAGAATCAACCAAGTCTTAAATAACCTGCTTCAAAATAGCATCAAATATTCTGAAGCTAATACAATAATAACCATAATCCTGGAAAAACATCAAAATGAAGTTATGTTATCAGTCTTAGATCAAGGTATAGGTATTTCCCAATCAGAAATAGATAACATTTTTAAACCTTTCACTAAAACCAGTAATACATCCAAAAGTAATGAAAAAAGTTATGGTTTAGGACTAAGTATTGTAAAAAACATTATTGAACTTCATGAAGGCCGAATTGAAGTAACTAGTCAAAGAGGTCAAGGAAGCCGTTTTGACATATATCTTCCCAAAGTAAAGAAACAGAAGTAGGTATTTCATGTTTTTTGCAGTTCTTTTTTTAAAAATGGATATATTTTTTTCATCTGATCAATCAAAACTCTAATCTGATCAATCTCCTCATTCTGTGCAGCCTTTTCCAGTTTTAATGCCAAGTCTCCCATGGATTTTGCTGTTATATTCCAGGAACTGCCTTTTATTGAATGAGCAAGAGAACGAATGGTATCAAACTCTTTTTTTTCTAAAGCTTGATCCAATAATTTCAATTGTTCTTCTGTTTTTTCCTGATACACAACCAGTACTTCCTGAACCACTTCTGCTTCACCCATAAATTGCGTCATCATCTCCTGATAGTGAAATAATTCATTTAGTTTAATATTAACCTCTTCCTGTAGTGCATCCTTTTCCTCACTACCCTGTTTTTTATTAGATAAAGCATTTTCATTTGCTTGGAGCTGGTTTTGTTGATTTTTTAAATTTTTGGTTGTCCATTTTGATAAAACATTGGCAATAATATCCTTCTGATAAGGTTTACTAATATAATCATTCATTCCAATCTCTAAATACCTTTCAATCTCTTCACTAAATACATTTGCCGTCACAGCGATAATTGGAATGTTAGTATCTTTTTCCCGTATTCTAAGTGTTGTTTCATAACCATTTAGTAATGGCATATAAATATCCATTAGTATGATATCAAACTGATTTTTCTGATAGATTTCTAAGGCGCTTTGTCCGTTCTCAGCAATAGTAACCTGATGTCCCATTTTTTTTAACAAGGTAGTAATTAATTTTTGATTAACTTCATTATCCTCAGCAACCAATATATTTAAAGGTGTTTGTTTTATCTTATTTTGAGGAGGATTGGTTTTATCTCCTTGTATATTTAAAATCCGCCCGATGGTAAATAAGAGCTGATTAAGATCCATGGGTTTGGTAACAAATTCACTAAAACCTACTGAAAAATGTTCTTCACGATCTCCCCGTACAGCAAATGCAGTGATTGCAATAGCTAATGTTTTTTTCCCAACAATTTGCTGAATTTTTTGTAAGGTTCTTTTGCCATCCATACCTGGAAGTTCTTTGTCAATAATATATAGATCATACTGCTTTCCCTGGTTTATGATTTTTAAAGCTTCTTCTCCACTATGTACACAATCTATCTGGTATCCATAGAGTTCGAGAGTTTTTTTAAAAAACTTGGTATACATATGATTATCATCAATTACCAATAACCGAAATTGTTCATTTTTTAATTTATGCTGATTCATACTCTGTACAAATTGTTCTGTCTGCCAGGCAAGTTTTAGACTGGCTGGCAATTCAACCCGAAAACGACTCCCTTTTTTTTCTTCACTTTTCAAGGTAATACTTCCATTATGCAGTTCAATAAACCGCTTTGAAATAGCTAATCCCAAACCCGTCCCTTTTTGATTGGCCTGCCGGCCAGCTCTAACTTGTTCAAAGGGATTAAATATCTTCCTTTGATCTGCTTTGCAAATGCCTATCCCTTCATCCCAAATCTCAATTACTATTTTGTCATTTTTTAAAAAGGCATTGATGCCGATTTTTTTACCATCTGGGGTAAACTTTACCGCATTAGTAAGAAGATTATAAATTGCCTGTTTTATTTTGATCTCATCTCCATTAATCCAACCAATATCTTTACTAACAGAAACAGATATATCAATATTCTTGGTTTTAGCAGGATAACGAATAGCAGTAGGAGCTTTGGTCAGCATTAAATTCAAGTTAAAGGGTTTCTGTTCCAGGTCAATTTTACCAGCTTCTATTTTTGACAAATCCAAGATATCATTGACCATATCCAATAAATGGCTTCCGCTATCTTTAATATAAGATAAGTATTCTTTTTGGGCTTGATTTAAACGACCAGTATCTGTATCTAAAAGAATCTCTGAAAACCCAATAATTCCATTCAAAGGAGTTCTAAGTTCATGACTCATATTGGCCAAAAACTCACTCTTTGCACGGTTAGAATCTTCAGCAGATATTTTAGCATTGGTTAGATCTTCCTCTAACTGCTTTCTTTCTGTAATATCCTCAGATATACCAACAATTCGATACACTGTGCCTTTATTATTCGAAATGGGATAAAATCGACTAAAGATCCAGTGAATCGAATTATCTGGCAGGATAATTCGATACTCAACATTTTGAAAGTAATCATCAATTTTAACTGTTTTGTTTTTTATAATTGCATCAAACAATTTCCTGTCATCAGGATACACAGTTTTGAGAAAAGCTAATGGATCATCATGAATAGATTTCCGATCACTTTTCCAGAGTTTTTCATAAGCAGGAGAGACATAAATTGTTTTTTTCCAATCTGCAGAAAAAATCCAGAAAACATCATTGATTGCATCGGCCAGCTGCCGAAATCGTTCTTCTGATTCCTGAAGTTGAAGGGTGGATTGAATCCTTCGAGAAATATCCCGGGTGACCGCAATAATGCTTTCCACCTGGCCATTTGTTTTGTAGATAACGCGATTGGATGTTTCTACCCAGAGCCATGTACCATCTTTTTTTAAGATCCGGTAGGCAATTGGTTCTATAATATTGTCTTTAATAGAATCTGCATGATGTTGGGCAATGGCTACTTTATCTTCTGGATGAAAAAAATCATAAACGTTTTTATGTAATAAGTCATGTTCCTGATAACCCAGCATGTCAGAACATATAGGAGAAACATAAACATATTCCCACTTTTCATTATGCAGGGAAATCATATCTGATGATAGTTCGGTCAGCATTTGATATGAATGTTGACTAGCCTTCAGTTCTTCTTCTACCTGTTTTTTCTCTGTTATTTCTTCAATAATTTCAATAAATCGGGAGGGCTCACCATCCGTATTTCGATACAATGAGACAGTAATATTTACCCAGGTCAAGGCTTTATTTTTTTTTATATATTGCTTTTCTAATGAATAAAACTTGATTTCATCTTTCAGTAATTTATCCAATAATTCCGTTTCTGTATCCAGATTGTTTGGGATAGAAATATCTGAAGAAGTCATTTTTTGTAATTCCTCTAAACTATAGCCAACCATGCGACAATAAGCTGGATTTGCTTCAATAAATTCTCCTTTTAAATTGCCCAATACAATACCGACATCAGAATTTTCAAAAATCAAACGGAGTTTTTCTTCATTTTCTATCAAATTTTTCTCTATCTCGGCTCGTTGAATTGCTAATGCATAAAATTCAGCCAGATTGCAAATGTTTTCCAGATCATTATTATTAAAAGCTTTTTCACCATTAGCTAAAGAAATTTGTCCTTTCAGCTTGTTCTCAAAGATTACCGGTACAGATAAGAAAGTTTTAATGGGAATATGCTTTTCAGGAATTCCAACAGAAGCAGAATGATTTTCAGGATTATTTGTATAAAAAGGTTTTTTGTTATTTAAGGAATACCCCCATAAAGCAGGATAATGACCATCTTTTCCTATGGGAAAACGAATCTGCATTTCTTCATTATTGAAATGACACTGCTGAGGAAGCATTTCGGTAAAGGTATAGCAAATATTATCTTGAGTCACTGGATCAATATAAGAAACATAGCCATGATCACAACAAGTAATTTTTTTTGCAAATTGAAGAATATGGATGGCAATATCTTTTATAGTTTGTCGCTCCAGCAATGTACGTGACAATGCTGCCAGGGATTGATTTAACAGTTCTTTTTTATAAAAATCATTTTGTAAACTGGTTAACTGATCAAAATAATTTTTAGCAATAGGATCGACTCGTTCATTCTTATCAATTGATTGGGAAAACCTGGAAGAAATCAATTGACTAATCCCTTCACAAAGTTGAACATCTTCTTCAGAAAAAGGTTCATCATTATTAATTCTATCAATACGGATAATCCCAGCTAATTTCTCGTGAATATAAAAGGGATAAATCATTAATGCAAATATTTGAAAATTATCACCTTGTTTGTTTTGAAATGTAGCTTCATTTAAATATTGCCTGACCTCATCTTTTGTATTGAGAATCAATGGAGCGCTGTTCTTCATTACTGTCAGAATTTCAGGATACTGATCTAACTTAATTTCTGTATTATTTTTTTCAATCAACTGATCAGCAAATATCTGGTAACCTGCTTTGATCACTCCGATGTTTTTATCGGAATCAAAAAAAATTATACCACAACGTTCTACAGAACCCAGTTCAAACAATAAGCCAGAAATAATTTTAATTAGCTCATCCAGAGGAATTTTGCTTTGAAAAATCTTATCAATCACCTGAAAATACAATTTATTATATCGATTAAATTTTGAGGGTGATAACATTTCCGGTTCCTACATTTTCTGATATATACTAAACCAAATATCGAGTTTTACCTTCCTAAAGATTTTTAGGGTTTAAAGATTATTTTTCTACCGCATCAGATAGAAAAAATCCATTTTGTGCGTTAAAAAACAAAATTAATGAAAAACTCGACATTTGGTCTATTAAAATAATAACGAAGAAATCATTGAAAAGCAAATATTTCTACAAATTTGAAGATTTTTCTGAATAAATAACACAATAAATTATCATTTTAAAAAAAACAATCCATTGTTATAAAGCTTTATAAAGCTCTCATAGATTCTGGTTTCAACAGTGCTTCATCAAAATTTTTAATCAGGTGAGTGACTTGGCTTAATACTTCTGCTTGTTGAACTGGAAAACGGGCAAAAATAGGAAGATAATTTGAAGCATGATTTGAAGTAAAAATAAAATTCTGGTCTGTTTGGATATTTTCAATAATGCTTTTTAATTCTTTGATCAGATCCAGTTTTGAAGGCAAAGTAAAATCTCCAGCTATTTCTGAATGAAAAAGAGGTGTATTGGGAAGCAGCATCAAAGTTAAAAGAGAAACATAATTAGGAACTGATTGACTGATAAGTTTCCCTGTATCTTGAGCATGAGCTAAACTATATTCTTTGCCACCAACTCCTAGTAAATAGGTTTGTGATAATTTCATCTTAGCTGCTTTAACTTTTTCAACAGCTTCTATAATGGCCTGGGGAGTTGCTCCTTTATTTATCCGACTTAATACTTCTGCATTACCACTTTCCACTCCCTGATACAGGATTCCTAATCCTGCTCTTTTTAATTCTGATAACTCAGCTAGTGTTTTTTTTAATATGGATTTGGTATTTGCATAGACTCCTACCCTTCTGATAGTTGGTAACATAGACTTCACAGTAGCAATAATTTTTACTAATTGATCAGTAGGTATGATGAGAGCATCGCCGTCAGCTAAAAAAACCCTTTTATAGATAATTTTATATTTTTGAACCTCTTCTAAATCCGCTTTTATTATCTCAAGAGGTTTAATAGTGAATTTTTTTTCTTTATAAACCCCGCAAAAAGTACACTGGTTATGAGAACAGCCTGTAGTAACTTGTAGAATTAAGCTAGCATGTTCACTAGGAGGCCGGATAATATTCCCTACATAATTCATTAAAAGCCCTTTGTTGTTTCTTAAATAATATACATATTCAAATAGCTATGTATATAAAAAAATTATATCATGAATAGAACAATGTTTAAATGGGTATTCAAAAAAATTAAATCAAAAACCATCAACTATATGAATACTTGTGGTAAAATTGAGCAAATTTTTATTGCTATTTTTTTAAATCTATAACCTACCCATTCTAGATTATAAGTCGTTTATTAAAAAAGACCATTTTTTTCAGCAATTTTTCTCGTGCTTTAATCACTTAAATTATCATAAATTACCATATTATTGACAAAAAAACATTAATAACTATAATTTTTATAAAGTCATTAATAAAAAATTTAAGTAAAGGAGTTTTTTATGAGAAAAGTATTAACTGTTGCTGTAATTTTATTATTAACCAGTATGTTATTTGCCCAGAGTGTGATTCAGATCAGAGTAACTCATTATCCCCCCCAATACTATAAAGACAGCAAAGGTAATTGGACAGGTCTGGATGTAGAATTAGCTGCAGCATTATGTAAAGAAGCTGGTTTAAAATATGAATTTGTACATCTACCCTGGTCCAGGGCATTATCTGATTTAGAATCTGGTAATTTACATATGATGATGAATCTCAGTATTACTGATGAAAGATCTCAATTTATTCAATGGATTGGACCAGAAAGAATAAATAAAATGGTAATAATTGTTAAAAAAAATAATAAAAGATTAAAAATATCCAGCCTCGATGATATGATTCAAATCAGTAAGCAATTTGGTAAAAAATGGGGAATTCAAGCAGATGTCCATTATTCTGATGAATTTAGTAAAAAAATGGAAAATGATAGCAACTTTTCATCATATTTTGAAGAAGTCTCAAAGGCAGATCTCAATGTTACCAAAACCCAAAAAGATAGAATTTTAGGTTTTATTGAAGAACAAGTACCCATGGTATATAAAATTAAAAATGATCCTGCTTTCAGTGGTTTGGTAACCCATAGTTTTGTAATTGGAGAAGAAAAAGTTTATTTTGGTATTTCTAAAAAAATTTCCCCTAGTGTGTTTAAAAAACTGAAAGAAGCCTATGATAAATTAGTCAGAAAAAAAACTCTGGAAAAAATACAAAAAAAATATACTAATCTATAAAATATTTTACTAGTCCTTCATCATTTTAATAAAAGGTTCAAATCTGAATAGTAGAGCCGGCACCAAACTTTTAGAAATAATAGTGCCAGGCACAATTTTTAAACAGAAAATCAATCGGATAAACTCAATGTATCCATCTTTGCCCACTTTTTATATGGTTTTTGTTGACTCTGATCATAAAAAATCCTATAATTTACTCCCTTTTTTTAAATATCAATATATGATAAAAACAAAATGAAAGTTATTAAAAAGTTACATTTAAACTGGAAAGGTAAATCGTCTTCTTTTTTTTCTTAAAAAAAATATTAAAATTATAATGATGATAAAAAATCATTAAAGGAGTATATTTATGAGTTTTAAAGCAGAACACATGAATGCCAATAGTAAAGATTTTGAAGGCAATAGTGGCATTGGTAGATATATCTTTTTACCTGGTTCAGATGGACGGGCAAAACAAATAGCAGAAAATTTTGCGAATGTCACTGTAAAAGAGCACTCCAGAAGGCACAACATTTATAAAGGAACTTTAGTACATAATAATAAAAAAATTGATGTAGCAGCCGTTGCCAGTGGTATGGGAACTCCCAGCTTAGATATTATTGTTAATGAGCTCTACCGTTTAGGTGCAAAGCGATTTTTAAGAGTCGGCACTGCAGGTTTGCTGCAACCTAAATATATGAAAGCTGGTGATTTTGTCATTGGTACAGGAGCAGTTAAAGATGATGGTGCTACCCAAAATTATGTCCCACCTGAAATACCTGCCTTATCTTCACTTGATTTTGTACTAGCAGCCCAGAAAGCAGGAGAAAGATTGAATTATTCTTCAAGAATTCATACAGGATTAATGCATTCAAAAGGTTCTCTATATGCTAGAGAATTTAAAAGTGGCCCTCAAGCAGAGGACAATGAAAAGTACATGAAAATTCTTACAGATGCCGGTGTATTAGCCTCAGAAATGGAAGCATCCATGCTCTTTACCTTAGCTTCTATTTTTCATCACCAAGTACAATTGAAAAAACAAAGTAAAGCACCAGCTGATCAAGTAAAAGCCGGTGCAATCTGTGTCATCCTAGGTGAAGGTGATGATTTTGGAACGGAAGAAATGTTAAAGAAAATCACTTCAGAAGTGATTGATTTAAGTTTACAAACTATTAAAGAGTTAGCCACACAAGAGTTATGATAAAATAAAAAGTTAGTAGGAGTAAAACATGAAAACTAATGATGTAAAATATATGGAACTTGCTATTCAACAGGCACAGAAAGGTTTTTCAGAAGGAGGAATTCCTATTGGTGCTGTACTGGTTCATAACGATCAAGTGATTGGACAGGGGCATAATCAAAGAGTCCAAAAAGGCAGTGCTATTCTTCATGGAGAAATGGATTGTCTGGAGAATACCGGACGACAACCTGCTTCTGTCTATCAAGACAGTACAATGTACACTACCTTATCTCCCTGCCCAATGTGTTCCGGTGCTATGGTTCTATATGGTATTAAAAGAGTCGTCATAGGAGAAAACAAAACTTTTATGGGTGAGGAAGAATGGCTTAAATCCCATGATGTGGAAGTAGTCGTTTTACAGGATCAAAAATGTATTGATATGATGAATGACTTTATTGAAAAACACCCAGCTATCTGGAATGAAGATATTGGTATATAAAAATTTTATACACCTGTGCTGAGAAAAACTTTATCCAGGATTTCTTAAATAATATAAATACTTATATTAAAATTGATATGTAATCTCTTGCTCAATATCCTGGGCTGCTTCAATACAGATTTGCATGTCATTTAATCCAATTTTTCCTTTGTAAAGTTCTTTCTCTTTATTCAGCTTAATGATTTTATGATACAAGTCATCACGGTTAGCAGCTTGAACTTTTTTTACTGTATCATATCCTGCTTCATATAAAACATGAGCAAATGTTGGACTCACCCATTGTATTCTGGTTAAATCTGTTTGTTTCAGCAGCTTATTAAATTCATCTTTATGTAATCCAATTTTGTGAATCACATCAGTAATATTTGTTTGTTTCAATACAAAATCATACAATTGTTTTGTGTTTTTTAATCCCTCATTTTGCAATTTGCCAATGACTTCATCATCAACCCAGGTAAAATCTTCTAACTTTCTTGGTTTTGGCTGTTTACCTTTAATATGACGAAATAAAACTGTTAAGTAATTCTCACTTAATGGATCATTCTGAGAAAGTTCTTTAAATTTATCTTTCTGTTTTAATAAGTCAAAGAGCTGACCAATGTTTTGAATATTCATTTGTTCAAAAATTAAAAAAATGCTATCTATTCCTTCTTTTAATATCATCTGACTGGGAATTAAGACTCTCTTTTTTAATTTGTTTTTAAATTGATCAAGAGGTATTTTTGTAAAATCATTAACATATCCCATTATTTTCTCCTTGTATTATTCAATAATATTAAAAAGTCACACTTATCTGCCAGCATTATTCTCTATTTTTCTATTTTATATAATATCATTTAAGAATGACAACTGTATGTCATCTTTAAATCTTTTTTAAACATAAATATTTTTAAAAAAATAATAAATATCACAGGCATAATATTTCATTTCTAAAATGACTGAATAGCAAAAAAAAGAAACAAAATTTCACTCAAAACTCAACAAAAAAGCAGATTGACTTTCCCATCTACTTTCACTATAATCAAAATACTAACATATTAAAGGAAATTAAAATGAATTCTCATCATATAGGCATTGTAGTTGAAGACCTTTATCTAATGACTAAATTTTATATTACTCAACTTGGTTTTAAAGTTCTCCATCATTATGTGAGTAAAAATACTCCTGGCTTAAAGACTATTTTTTTAGAATCTGGAAAAACAAAACTAGAATTATTACA
>JAKSBL010000451.1 GCA_022361115.1 Spirochaetota bacterium
AATAAGGAGTAAAAGCCTCAAATTCTGCACTGCAAGTATCCACCATTTTGTAAACAGGATTTACTTGACAGAGTTTGCGAAAAGCACGAAACTCTAAGTGAGTGACTCCGCAAAGGCATGCTAAATAGGTATCTCCAAAACCGGATTGTTTCAAAGTGAGCAGTAAATCTATGATCGATTGATCTGGTTTATTATTTGACTGAATGATTTGCTGAGTAATGAATTGGGTGGCAGTTTTCTCCAATTGGATAATTTTTTCAAATTTCTTTAAGAAAAACAGATCAATCTTTGTATATTCCCAAATTTTCTCAATAGAATAACCTCTGCGCAGTAATTCAAAGAGGATAAAAAGGCGCCGGTCATCAGGATACTTACTATATTGAAACAGGACTGCATCATCCATGGTTGATAATTCTTTTAAATAGGGGCCATCAACTTTGATTTCCAGGGATCGTATGGCTTTTAATAGTGAAGATTCCAGAGTTCGATCAATAGACATGACTTCACCTGTTGCCTTCATTTGAGTACCTATGCTCCGATCAGCAGAGGTAAATTTATCAAAAGGCCAGCGGGGTATTTTAGTGACCACATAATCCAGGGTTGGTTCAAAACATGCCTTGGTTTTTTTCGTCACTGAATTTTCGATTTCATCCAGATGCAGGCCAATGGCAATTTTAGCAGAGACTTTAGCAATAGGATAACCAGTAGCTTTAGAAGCTAAAGCACTGGAACGGGAAACACGGGGATTCACTTCAATGATGATATATTCTTGAGAATAAGGATCTAATGCAAATTGCACATTACATCCCCCTTCAATTTTTAAAGCTCGGATGATTTTTAAAGCAGAGGACCTTAACATCTGGTATTCTTTATCACAAAGGGTTTGGCTAGGAGCAATAACAATACTGTCACCAGTATGCACTCCTATCGGATCGATGTTTTCCATATTACAAACGGTGATACAGGTGTCATTTGCATCCCGCATTACTTCATATTCAATCTCTTTCCAGCCGGCAACCGATTGCTCTAATAAAACCTGGCTGATCCGGGAGTTTTTTAATCCCCTGGCCACAATATCCAGCAATTCTTCCTGGTTGTCAGCAATTCCGCCCCCCAGGCCGCCCATGGTAAAGGCTGGACGGACAATAATGGGATAGCCAATTTCTTCAGCAAAGTGGACTGCATCCTGTAAATTACAGACAATTTTGCTGGGAGCAACTGGCTCTCCAATCTGCAGCATAAGTTTTCTGAAAAGCTCTCTATCCTCAGCCTCTTTAATTGCTTCCAGAGGGGTTCCTAAGAGCTGAAGTTGATATTTTTCTAAAATCCCTGCTTCTGATAGCTCAACCGCTAAATTTAAGCCAGTTTGTCCCCCTAAGGTTGGCAAAATACCATCTGGCTTTTCTTTCTGGATAATTTTTTCTATGGTAGACACTTTTAGAGGTTCCAGATACACCTGGTCAGCAATATTTAAATCAGTCATAATGGTAGCCGGATTTGAGTTTATTAAGATAACCCGGATTCCTTCTTCTTTCAATGCTTTACAGGCCTGGGTTCCAGAATAATCAAATTCAGCTGCCTGGCCAATAATAATGGGCCCGGATCCAATCATTAAAACACTTTTTATATCACTTCTTTTTGGCATTTCTTATCCTTATAGAATTACTTAGTTAACCGTTAGTTACATAAACGGATAAAATCCTGAAAAATGTTCTGACAATCCCGAGGACCTGGTGCTGCCTCAGGATGAAACTGTATACTGGCTATCTTTTTTTCTACACATCTCAACCCTTCTACAGTATGATCATTTAGATTAAGATGGGTGATTTCTATGCCCTGGGGAATATTTTCGTTTTTAACCGCATAACCATGATTTTGAGTGGTGATTAAAACTTTATTATTCAACAAGTTTTTCACTGGATGATTTCCGCCCCGATGGCCGAACTTTAATTTAAATGTATCCAGTCCTAATGCTAAGGAAATAATCTGATGTCCCAGACAAATACCACAAATGGGCAGCCTTCCAATCAACTTCTGGGTAGTCTGGATTCCATAAGTCACCATCTTTGGATCTCCAGGCCCATTGGAAAGGAGGAGTAAATCAAAATCATGATCCAAAATCTCTTCAGCTCTACTGAAAGCTGGCAAAATCACCACTTGATTTTTCATATTGGCAAATATCCTGGCAATATTATATTTCATCCCAAAATCAAGAATACCGATTTTTTTTCCATCCTTTTGATCAGGATTAAAAACATAACTCTTCTCAGTGGTGACCTGTTTCACTAAATCGATCTTACCAATATCCTCAACTTGATTCAGCTGTTCTTTTTTTTCTGTTTCATCCTGTAAGTGCCGGGTAATATAACCTTTTAGAGTGCCATGCTGCCGAATTTTCCTGGTTATGGAACGGGTATCAATATTGGATATTCCTAAAATGTTATTTTCTGCAAAATAATTCTGTAAGGAACCTGTTGACCGGTAATTATTGGGAAAATCACAGGCTTCTTTGACCACAAAACCTCTTACCTGGATTTTGACTGATTCATTATCTTTCTCAATACAGCCGTAATTGCCAATTAACGGATAAGTCATGACAACAATCTGGCCTGCATAAGAAGGATCCGTTAATACTTCCTGATAACCTGCCATAGAAGTATTAAACACCACCTCACCTTCTGTGTAATCCCCTTTACCCAGAGTTTGCCCCTGATAAACCGAACCATCTTCTAATACTAAATAAGCTTGATTGTTCAATTTTCCTCCCTGTACTTTTAGAATGATTAAAAAAAAGCTGTCACGACTAAGTGACAGCAATATTTAAAAATATTTCATCCAAATTATTGATAATTTGATCGATTTCCGCCTTTTGTATGATGAAAGGGGGGATGATACGGGTGACATTATTTCCAGCCGGAACAGTGAGAATATGCTGCTTGATTAATGCATCTACCAGCTGATAATGATCAACTTTTGTTTCAATCCCAATCAATAATCCCTGTCCGCGAATATCCAAAATTTGGTCAGGGTGCTTTTCTTTTAACTGAAAAAGTTTTTCCTTTAAGTAGTTACCCATTTCTGCAACATGATCTAATAATTTTTCCTGCTCAACGATTTTTATCACAGCACAGGCAGCAGCAGAGCTGACTGGATTTCCTCCAAAGGTAGAGGCATGATCTCCTGGTACCAGTACATCTTTGGCCTTTTCTCCAACCAGCATGGCTCCAATCGGCAATCCTCCAGCTAATCCTTTGGCAAGAGTTACCACATCGGGCACAACTTCGGGATAATGCTGAAAGGCAAACCACTTGCCCGTCCTGCCCATACCAGTTTGTACTTCATCAAAAATCAATAAAACATTATTTTTATCACAGAGTGAACGGAGCAGTTTTAAATACTCCAAGTCAACCGGCAAGATGCCGCTTTCTCCCTGTATGGGTTCAATAATGACAGCTGCTGTATTTTGATTAATTTTTTCTTTTAGTTCTTTAAGGTTATTGAGTTCAATATATTGAAAACCTTCTGGAAGTGGAGTGAAAGAGGTTTGAAATTTTTCCTGTCCAGTAGCTGTGATGGCAGCCAGAGTCCGGCCATGAAAAGAGTTGACCATAGAGAGGATCTGGTATTTATCTGGATTTTCCGATTTTTTTCCAAATTTTCGAGCCAGTTTAATAGCCCCTTCATTGGCTTCTGCACCGGAATTACAAAAAAAGACCCTGGATAAGCCGGATAATTGAACCAGCTGTTCAGCTAAAAGGGTATTAGGAATATTATAATAGTAATTACTAATGTGTAATAATTTACCTGCTTGTTGACAAATGGCTTGATTTAAAGCCGGATGATTATGGCCTAATGAGGAAACAGCAATTCCGCTAGCGGCATCCAGGTATTTCTCTCCCTGGTCAGTGTAAAGCCAGACCCCCTCCCCTTTTTCAAAGGTTAAGGGGAAACGGTTGTAAGTGTGTAAAATATGATTTTCAGATATTTGCTGTATATTCATCCTAATCCCCAATAATCATGGTTCCCAAACCAGTATCGGTAAATATCTCTAACAAAATGGAATGTTTTTCCCGGCCATCCAGAATATGAGTCCGCTTCACTCCATTCTCAATGGCTCGAATACAGGCTTTTACCTTGGGAATCATGCCATCCTTAATCTGATGATTGGCCA
>JAKSBL010000589.1 GCA_022361115.1 Spirochaetota bacterium
ATTTCGTGGAAGGTAGATGGACACTTATTTAAGGGTTTACTTCTCTACCTAGAGCAATCAATAGCACAGTTATCGGGGAAGATTGTAGGGTATTTTTTTAAGTGATAATAATAGACGAACTATTTATAGTGCTCTAATACTAATTTTCCTAATTATGTAGCGATTAATGACCTAGCAACAATATACACTCATAAAGGTCAACGAAAGGTTTTGACGCGAAAACAGGTGAAGTGATGTGGTCCAGCGATAATATCAGTGTTGCATCAGTAATCTTGGCCAATGGAAAACTGATTGTTTTAACAGAAAATGCTCATATTTATGTTGTAGAAGCAAATCCAGAGGAATACAAAGAACTGGTTGTAACCAAAAGCATTGAGGCAAGAAAACATTTTTGGACAGCTCCGGTCCTTTGTAAAGGATTATTGTTTGTTAGAAATGATCGAGGCACCTTGCTTTGCATTGATCTACGTTAAATAGATCTTTAAAAAAGCAGGAAAAATATTAAATCAAGTTTATATCGCCAAAACTCTTAATCAATAAAACTCATTTTTCTAATTGTGATTGAATAAAGTTTTTAATAGACTGCAAGGCTTTATCTCTGATTTCATCTTTTTCCAGCAAAATGTCATGCCTGGCACCAGGCAAGGTTATCAATTTTCCAAAGTTGGTTTTTGATAATACTTGTAGGTGCCCTTGATTATCTACCCAGTCGTCTTGACCTGCCTGTAACAATATAAAAGGTGTCTGGATTTGATCTCCATTCTGTCTGATTCTTTTTGTTGCTATTATCAATTCTTTTATCCAGTTATTGGTACCTCCACCAATATAGATTTGAGGATATTTTTCTCTCATAATATTTTTTTTCCAGAGATAAAATCTTTCTTTACTGTGGGAACAGGTATTTTGCTGTTCAAAATCTACTGGATTTATCTTGCCATTTTGACCTAAGGCATACTCTTTCCCTTTTCCCCATTTTTCAGCTAAAGAAGTGATAAAGAGACTGATATTTTCGGGGATGGGCATTTTTACTTTATGCATTGGAGCAGATAAAATAGCACCATCAATCAGCTCAGGATTTTCTGCAAGAAATAATGTTGCCACTCCACCTCCCATAGAGTGGGCAATGAGAAAGAGTTTCTTGTGTTTTTTTGATTGGACAATATCAGTAATAAATGTATTTAAATCAGTAACATAACTTTCAAAACTATTAATATAGGTTTTAACCGGATCCTCTAATAATCTTCCGGAAAAACCCATACCACAGTGATCATAGGCATAATAAGAGAGCTGTAAATCCTGAAGATCGTACATGACTTCAGCATATTTGATATATGATTCCCCATAACCAAGAACAAAAATAAGAGCGCCATTTTCCTGTTCTAACTCTTTTTTTATATAACTGATAGGTACACCTTCAATACTTTGAAAATTACCCTTTTCAAAAGATTGATAATAAGGAAGTACCTGACTATGATAAATCTCATTGAATTGATTTTCTTCAATTGCCTGTAGATGAGTAATGGATAATAGAAAAATAAAAAAGATATTTTTTATTTTCATTAAAAAAGCTCCTGCAACTTATTTAAGTTTTTCCAATTCTAATTTTGCTAAAAAATACTCAGGTGAATCACTTAAAGCGATTTGCCGACACTGTTGAAAGAAATATTTAGCTTTTCTTTTTCTTTTTTTCCTTAAATAGTTAAAACCGATAGTAAAATAAGCATCGTTTAACCGGCTTTGCTCTCCATTTGTTAATTGGATCAGTTCTTTGTATTTAATTTCCTTTTTTAAGTAGCGAATAATTTGATAGAGCCAGGGATTTTTTTCCTGAATTCGACTACTTTGGTCGAGTAAATAAAAATAATTTTTTTTAAAATCTTTCTTTGAGAGATAGTAGGAGGTATAAAGTAATCCAAAATAGGAATAAAAGAAATCCGGATTGAGTTGAATCACAGTCCGGTAGTCTTCATGTGCTTTTTTATATCGGCCAATTGTATTATAGGTAATAGCTCGGCTTTGATAGGTAAAGATGTCTGATCGATTATCTAAAACAAAAGAAAAATCTTTTATAGCAAGATCATATAATCCTAAATGATAGTATGTAATCCCCCGGTTATTAAAAGCATCCAGATCATTCCGGTCAATGGCAATCGCTTTGGAATACTCTTCAATTGCTTTTTCATAGTATTTTTCTTGGTAAAAGAAATTTCCCTGATTAAAATGCTTGGTTGCCTGTGGATCAATGGCAGAGAGAATAATAGGGAAAGTCATTAATATAGCAAATATTATTAGAATTTTTTTTTGTTCCATTTATCCTCCAGTTTTATTCTTCAACATAATAACCATATTCTACAGCATTTACATTATTTCTTTTTTCCCAATCTAAAGTGGAGGTTGGGGTTGGGCCTAAATCATGGCCTGGATAGATCTCAGTATTACCAGGTAGTTCTGACATAATTCTTCTGATTGACATGCCTAAAGTTGGCCTATTTCCCCCAGGATAGATGGTTGCTCCGCTATCTCCGACAAAAAGTGTATCTCCAGTAAACAGTTTCCTTTCACAATAATAACACAAGCCGCCAGGAGTATGACCTGGAGTATGGTATAATTGAAACTTCAGTTCTCCAACTTCAATGACTTGTTCTTCTTCAATAATTATTTCTGGTTTGGGAGATAAAGAAAAATTACCAGTGGTTATGTTGTCGCCTCTCATGCGTTTTCTTAAGTAAGGTATCTCAGCTTGATGAATAACAATGGGTACATGAAGATGTTTTTTGATAAAGCGATTTGCACCAGTATGATCAGCATGATGATGGGTATTAAATATAAATAGAATTTTTATATTTTGTTCTTTCGTGTATTTTAAAATTTCTTTACCCTTACCGCCTGGATCAATAATGATGCCTTTTTTGGTTTTTTGACAAGATACAATATAACAATTTGATTTCATACTACCGATCTGACCAATTTTATGGATGATCATATTAATCTTTTCTCTCTTGGCTCATGGTTTCCTGATAATCAATATCAATAGCATCCCAGGGATAACAAACCCATTTGTCTGCTAATTTTTCACCACAATAATAATTATGTATACCAGGAGGAAAGTCTGCATTTTTGGTTTTGTCTTTTTTATGTAGTACTGCCACAGCAATAGCCGCAGGATTGTGTGATAGTAATTCTTCAACGCAGTAAGCTAAAGTTGTCCTGGTATCATCTACTTCATCTATAAGGAGTATTCTTTTTCCCGTCAGCTTTTTTTCTACTTCATCAATCCATTGAACTTTTTGCGGTGAATTTCCAGCAATTCGGTCACCATCATACAGTTTCAAACCAACTGTATAAATGGGCCGATCAATAAAAGTTTTTATCATCCGTGCAGGAATAAAACCACCTGTTCCAATGGCAACAATCACATCAAATTCATATTTATCTTCAATGATATTTTGAGCTAGTTTTTTTACAGTTTTATGAATTTGGTTGTAAGAGTAATATATTTTTTCACTCATAAACATTCCTTTATTTAAAAATGAAAATGTCTTCCACTTATTGGATAATCTTTTATACGATAATGATAGTACAATGTCAATAATCCTGGAGTCAACAGGGAGAGAAAGACTATTATTGACCAGCTAATATTAATTCGATTGTATTGATAGAAGTTAATAATACCATCCAGACCAATGGTAATAATTCCAATTCCTAAAAGGATAAACCCTGCTAGATTCGCACCTTTTCTTTTTGTTTTCATACATGTAAATACTATAATCGAAATAGTGATGGTTAACCAGATAATCATTGGCAGTCCCATTTCCAGAATCCATTGCAATTTGCCATCTACCGCATCGATGATTAATAAAAAAGCAGCCATAGCAATTATTTGTAAGGTTATCATCAGCAAAGGTTTGGTAAAAACATATAAAGATAAAAAAATAATACACCAGCTTAAAACAATAGAACTCAGAGGATAGATAGACCAGCTGATTTTGCCAGAAATTTTTATATCAATGGATAGGGTAATAAAAAGTGCTATCCCAAAAAGTAAACTGATGATTTCTAAAGCAATTTTTCTTTTAATTGGAAAGGTAATTGATTTCTCCGTACTGTTATCAATATTATCTTCTGGATATTTAGGAAAATCTTTAGTTCCTATTTCTTCCTGAGTTAATTCTCTACCGCATAATGGACAGCGGGTGACCCTTTCTTCCAGTTCAACCAAACAACGACTGCAGTAAGGATTCATATATTTCTCCTTTTATCTATTTGTTTCTATTTTCACTTTTATTCCCATAACAGTTAGTTGACGGAAGAACTCTCTTTCAATGATAGAACTTTTGATCATTTTTCCAAAGGAGATGACCAATTTATCTTGAAAACTGATTACTGAAGCATCTATTTTGGAAATCGAACCGGGATTAGGAATAAAATCAAATCTTTCTATATATTGGCAGATCTCATCCGGCAAATCAACTCTGCCTAGATTGGATAAAGCACTGGTTACCTGTCTGTGGCCATAAAAGTGAGCATAAGGTTTTAAAATCATCTTTTTGATAAATAATGGAAATAAGCGGTTGCGTAGTGATAATTCTCCTTCTACATTACGGGCAATTTGCCGGCTGATATATTTTTCATCATTTTCAGCACCCATATAATGATGAACTTTTTTGATTATTTCAGTAAATGAATAATCTCCCAAGCGGGGATCAATAGAAGGGGTAATGGTAAGAAAGAAGTTCTTCATTGTTTTTGAATGATAAAACTTTCTTAAGTTGACTGGAACAGCTATCCGAATTGGCTGTATCAGTTTATTATATTGTTTGTCAGGAAGTAATTTAAGGTATTGATAAAAAGCATGGAGATAGACTGCGACTAAAAATTCTGTGATAGTGACCTGGTATTTTTTTGCAGCACCTATGACTTCATTTGCATTCAAAATACCTGTAGTAATATAGTATTGATTTTTGGAAATCTTTTTATATGGCAGAAGAAATGCTTTCTCTATTTTATCAGGATGGGGAATGTTTTTTTTATAGGCTTTTAAATAACTGTCTTCTGTTTCCTGGCTAATGAGTTCAGGCTGAGGTTTAATACTTAACAGACCTGAGTCTTTTGGTAAAAACCATTTACAGATATGAAAATAGTGGAAAAGAAGTGTCTTTAGAAAAAACAGAGCACCTGTGCCATCGGTGATTGCATGGCTGAATTCTACAGCAATTCTTTTATGATAAGCTCTCACTCGGAAAGGAAAGACATTTTTACCTAGAAGATTGATCATACGACAAGGGTAATGAGAATCAGCAATGATTTGTGGTACTTGGTTATTTTCTTCCCAGAAATACCAAAATAAGCCTTTCTTTAAAGTCACTTTGAAGAGGGGATAACGTTGTATTGTATTTTGTAATGCTTTTTCTAAGGCTGGATATTTGATAGGCCTGGTTAGTGTAGCAGAAATACGAAATACAGTAGTATAATACTGGTCCATGGTAACTGGAAATATCTTTGCTGTATTATCTAAACGAAACCAATACTTTTTGGTGGACATGTAAATAGTATAGCATAATGCAGAATAGTTTGAGCTTTTAAATGTTCCCTTAAAGAACTTTTTTTTCGCATTCCTATGAGAAGCATAATGATAGTTATGGTAAAACTTAGAATCATTAAATAAAGTGTTCTCCGCTGCGCTACCTTGTGAATGCCGATGGCATTCCCTGGCGTGATCATCATAAATTTTTCATCATCCGTGTCATCCTGATCCTTCTTCTTTTAATAAAATTTTTGACACTACTGATAATGCTATCTTTCTCTTATTTAGATGCTAAACAAAAAAATACCTGTAAAAAAATATTTTACAGGTATTTACAAGGAAATTTCTTGTTAAAAAAAGGAGGACGTCTTTTATAACCAGAATTTTTCCATTCGTTTCTTTAATGAATTGCGGTACTCATCCCAATTTTTAACAGGATGTTTAGCTAATCCTTCCTCACACGCTGCTTTGGCGACTGCTACTGCTTCCCATTCGATGACACGAGGATCAAAAGGTTTTGGTACAATGTAATTTTTACCAAACTCAAATTTTTGATTATCATAAGCTTTGGCTACAATTTCCGGTACTGGTTCTTTTGCTAAATCAGCTAAAGCTATAGCTGCAGCCATTTTCATTCCTTCAGAGATTTTTGTCGAATGAACATCCATAGCACCTCGAAAGATAAAAGGAAATCCCAGCACATTATTAATTTGATTTGGATAATCTGATCGTCCAGTTGCCATAATAATATCATCTCTTGTTTTCATGGCCAGATGATAATCGATCTCTGGATCTGGATTGGACATAGCAAAAATAACTGGATTTTTCTCCATTGATAATAGCATTTCAGGTGTTACACAATTTGCCACAGATAAACCAACAAATACATCTGCACCTTTCAGGGCTTCAGTCAGGGTTCGCAGCTGGGTATCAACTGCAAATTCTTCTTTTTCTGGTGTCATGGATTTTTCTCTTCCTTTATGTATCACGCCAACTCGGTCACAAAGGATTAAGTTTTCTTTTTTTACCCCGGCAGCAATGAACATACGGGCACAGGAAATGCCTGCAGCGCCTGCTCC
>JAKSBL010000676.1 GCA_022361115.1 Spirochaetota bacterium
GTGAGCAAGATAGGATTGCTTCAAATCAGTCAAGAACTGTATTACAGATTGCCAGTAAAACGATTAATCTTTTCAGATCAGGTTTCAATGAAGAGACGACCAGGATCGCAGCAGGAATCATAAAAGATATGACACATACAGCAGCTGTTGCTTTTACCAGTTGTCATAAAATCCTGACTCATGTCGGGACCGGCTCAGATCATCATTTTGCTGGTTCTGAATTAATGACCGGTTTGACACAACAGGTTATTATAGAGGGAGAAACTAGGATTGCCAATAATAAAAAAGAAATTTCCTGCTCTCATCCCCACTGTAAATTAAAATCTGGTATTATTGTTCCGTTAAAAGAAAAGAAAAAAATAATTGGTACCCTAAAATTATATCAAGAAAGGGAAATGGCAATCACTTCTGTTGACGTTCGTTTGGCTGAGGGATTGGCCAATCTATTTTCTACCCAGATTGAACTAGCAAGAATAGAAGAGCAGGCACAACTATTAAAACAAGCAGAATTAAATGCATTACAGGCTCAGATAAATCCTCATTTTCTATTTAATGCTGTCAATACCATTGTTTCACTTATTCGAACAAAGCCTAATCAGGCTCGTGATTTGCTTATTAAACTAGGGGCATATTTCAGAAAGTCACTGTATAATAATGATGAGATTACACTGGCGGATGAAATATCCAATATCTCAAATTATCTGGAAATTGAAAAAGCTAGATTTGGAGATTCTTTATCTATTAATATTCATATTTCAGAAGGATTGAATTGTAAAATTCCACCTTTTACCATTCAACCACTGGTTGAGAACGCATTGAAACATGGCCTTTTATCCCGAGTTGGCGGAGGAGCAATTACTATATCAGCTGGTTTCAATGAGGGAGATTTAGAAATTGAAGTAAAAGATAATGGTGTTGGTATTGAGAATGATAAATTGAAAACTTTACTGGATTATAGTCATCAAACAAAATCTGTTGCTTTGAAAAATGTGCATAAAAGATTGCTTCATAAATATGGTTTTCCCTATGGATTATCCTTAGAAAGTCTAAAAGGAAAGGGAACCACTGTTTCTGTGAAGATTCCTGTGAAAGTGTCATGATCACAGTTTTAATTGCTGATGATGAAACTCCAGCCCGAGAGGAATTAAAATATTTACTGGAAAAATTTTCTGATCTCAAATTGATTGGAGAAGCATCTGATGGTATGATGGCTTTAGATTTTTGTACTACCAAAAATCCAGATGTTGTAATGCTGGATATTCAGATGCCTGGTTTAAACGGACTTGAAGTTGCCAGAAATTTACTGAGCCTGGATCATCCTCCTTACATTATTTTTGTAACAGCTTATGATTCATATGCTGTAGATGCCTTTGAATTACATGCAGTTGATTATCTTTTGAAACCTTTGGAAGATTCTCGGTTATCTCAGACCATAGACCGGGTAAGAAAAGTAATTGAATCTCAAAAGCAAGTTCAGGATACCCTCATTAAAATAAAAAATATGCTGCAAAGTAATTACCAGCAACAGGATTCATATGTTACAGTGAGTTCACAGGAACGCTATTATCCCATTCACTTTGATCGAATTAAATATGCTTATGCAGAAGATAAAGAAACTTATATTATTACAGATAAAGGTAAGTTTGCATACAAAAATACATTGACTCATTTAGAAGAAATAGCTCCAATTTATTTTTGTCGCATCCATCGTAGTTATATGGTGAACATTCATTATATTACTCTGATTGACAGCTGGTTTAATAGTACCTATCGTATTACCCTTCCAGGTGTATCAGAAACTTTACCAGTTAGCCGTTCGCATGTCAAAAAATTTAAAGAACTCATGAAACTGGATTAAAGGCAGATTGTAATTTATCCAAACATATTGTTATTCATCCCTTTATATTGTTAATCAAGAAAAAAATCAACATTTATTATCTAAGTAATCCTAAAATAGAAAAAATATTTTTTGGAGGTAATAAGTGGTTAGTTTTATTGTTTCCCTTGCTGTTCTAATCTTAGGTTATGTATTTTATGGGGCTTTTGTGGACAAAATTTTCGGATCTAGTGCCAATAAGCAAACTCCAGCCATAACTTTGAATGATGGAGTAGATTATGTTCCTATTCCCTGGTACAAAGTTTTGATGATTCAAGTGTTAAACATTGCTGGTTTAGGACCAATCTTCGGAGCTGTCCTGGGCGCACTTTATGGACCTGCGGCATTTATCTGGATTGTTCTGGGAAGTATATTTGCTGGTGCTGTTCATGATTATTTTTCCGGAATGCTTTCCTTAAGACATGAAGGAAAGAGTATTTCTGAAATCAGTGGCATTTATCTGGGTGATTTTATGCGGCAGTTCATGCGTTTCTTTTCTGTTGTTTTACTAGTATTGGTAGGAACTGTTTTTATTGCTGGACCTGCCGGATTACTGGCAAATCTGGGAATGTCCGGTATTTTTGCTAATAAATGGTTCTGGGTTACCATAATCATAAGTTATTATTTTATTGCAACGATTGTTCCTGTTGACAAAATCATTGGGCGAATATATCCAATTTTTGGGATAGCTCTTATCATCATGGCTGTTGGAATTGGTATGGCATTAGTGTTTACTGGAGCAAAAATACCAGAAGTGACTTTTTCAAATCTTCACCCAAAAAATCTGCCTATCTGGCCCATGCTATTTATTACTATTGCCTGTGGTGCTATTAGTGGATTTCATTCTACTCAGTCTCCGGTTATGGCACGCTGTTTACAGAATGAAAAGCATGGAAGAACAGTTTTTTATGGAGCCATGATAATAGAAGGGATTATTGCATTAATCTGGGCTGCTGCCTCAATGTCTTTTTTTAATGGAATTGAAGGTCTGGCAGCTGTAGCAGCCAAAGGGGGACCTGCCTTGGTAGTTAATAATATTTCAACAGGTCTCTTAGGGGGTGTTGGTGGTATTCTGGCTATTTTGGGAGTTATAGCCTGTCCTATTACTTCTGGTGATACTGCTTTTCGTAGTGCACGATTAACCATTGCTGATTCTTTTAATTATAAACAAAAAAACATACTCAGTCGATTATTTGTTGCTATCCCTTTGTTTGCTATTGGATTAGCTTTGAATTTTATTAATTTCAATATTATCTGGCGATATTTTGCCTGGTCAAATCAAACCCTTGCTACTATTGTACTCTGGACTGCAGCTGTTTATTTAGCAGTTAACAATAAATTACACTGGATTGCTACTGTACCTGCTGTTTTTATGACAGCCGTATGTACAACCTATATTTTGATGGCTCCAGAAGGTTTTAAATTATCTACTGCCATCGCCTATCCTGCTGGTATTGCAGCTGCTATACTTGCATTTGTTGTTTTCTTTATTTATTTAATCAGAAAACCTGCTGCTGCAAATGCGGCAACAGCTGAGGAGTAAAATAAAGGGTATTCCCTTGAAAAATTGAGATTTTTAATGGGAACTTTTCCAACAAATAGGTATAGTCTCTTATAATGATGCAGGCACACAATTAAGAGTTCGTCTTTTAATGTGTGCCATTTTTTTTGCTTTTTTTAAAGCATTTTATGTAATCAAAAAAATTGATAAAACTTGTAGTAATGATTTTACTCTGCTCATTTACCAAGTTTTTACTCAATTGTATGGACAAATTTCTTCATATTATGAAATGTCTAATATCACCTATCAGCAATCGATGATGCCAGTTAAATTACTGTAAAAAATACTCAGACTTTTTCTACATTATCTCTATGCTGTAATTCTAAAATTTTTCGTGCCGCTTGATCATCTGTAATCAGAATATTTAAAAACTGACCGCGGATTGCTCCCAGGATTGCTTCTGCTTTAACCTCTCCGCCTGCTACAGCAATAACTGAAGGAATATTGCGTAATGTCATTGCACCAATTCCAATTGTACGTGTGTGAATTTCAACATTTAAAATTTTACCTTGTATATCATAAAACTGGGCACAAATATGACCAACTGCCTCTCTTGCTTTCAGATCGATTATATCCTTTTCGTGTAAAAATCCTTTCCAGATAATGCCCGAAGTTTTATCCTTAAATGAACCAATTCCCAGGATAGCAATATCTGCCTGTTTTGCCATATTTAATGTTTTTTGAACTGATGATTCTTGCTGCAGTAATGCATGAGTACGAACATCTTCAACCACCAATGGTGTATGTAAATATTGATACTTGGCATGATATACAGACGCTAAATCCTTGACTAGATCAGGTGAGTCAATATATAAATTATTTTTACCTAATGCACCTATTAATTGAATAATATTCATATTAGGAAAATAATCTGATTTCAATTGCTGAATCGTTTTGAAAACAGATCGACCGTAAGAAACTGCTAAAGTAATATCATCATGAATAATCTGATTTAAATATTCAGCAGCTAAAAAACCTATTCCAAGAATAACGTCTTCAATGGGTTGATCATATGTTGTTAATACGCGTGCTTCTTTTAACTGAAATGTTTTTTTTAATTCTCTTTCCAGCTCAGTATCTCTTTCCCAGGGGAAATTAATTTTAATTTTTACAATCCCTTCTTCTCTGGCTTCTTTTAATAAACGGGAAACAGTAGAACGAGAGGTATTCAGCTTTTTTTTTTTTTTTTTTTGGTTTAATTGATCTAAATAATAAAGTTTAGCTACATTCATTAATAATTTTTTATTATCATCTTTCATTTTATACCTTTCCAGATAATACATGAAGTTATATTTTAAAATGAATCCAATTAAGGATACAAATTCTACTTAATTTACTATAGTTATTCGAATCTTTCAATATTTTCTTAATAGTAGTTCATCCTTTATTAATCATAGCATATTTATCAATTCAAAAAATGAGAATATTCTCATAAAAATAAAAAATTTCACATTGTATCATTTTTTACTTGCATTTCTGAAAATAATAAGATACAATGATTGAGAAATTGTTCAATAAAATGAGAAATATCTCATTGATTTGAAATGTGAGGCACAAACGACAAAATTTGAAAATTGATTTTTATGCTAGAAGCTATTATCCAGGGAGGTAAATAGAATAATGAATAAAATTGATGAAATTACCAAAAACAGCTGGTTAAAAGATGTTTTTCCTGAATGGGGAAGTTGGTTAAATGAGGAAATAGAACAGGAAAAGGTTGCACCGGGAACCTTTGCTATGTGGTGGCTGGGATGTACTGGTATTTGGATTAAGTCAGAAGGCAACACCAATATCTGTATTGATTTCTGGACCAAAAGTGGAAAACGAACAAAAAAAAATCCTTTAATGAAAAAACAGCATCAGCATCAAAGAATGATTGGCTGTATTAAACTTCAGCCAAATTTAAGAAATGTTCCTTGTGTTCTGGATCCATTTGAAATTAAACAAGTTGATGCAATATTGGCTACTCATGATCATGGAGATCATATTGATCCTTATGTAGCAGCTGCTGTTATTAAAAATTGCGATTCTGATGTTCCCTTTATTGGACCCCAGGGGTGTGTTGATTTATGGACTGGCTGGGGAGTACCAGCTAAACGGTGCAAGGTAGTAAAACCAGGTGATTCGATCAAAATAAAAGATACTGAGATAGTTGTTCTGGATTCTTTTGATCGAACTGAACTGGTTACTGCCCCTCCCGGAACAATCCTTAAAGGTAAAATGCCTCAGGATATGGACCGGCTGGCAGTTAATTATCTCATTAAAACTCCTGGTGGCAGCATATATCATAGTGGGGATTCCCATTATTCTAATTATTATGCAAAACACGGGAATGATCATAAAATTGATGTTGCACTGGGTTCATTTGGAGAAAATCCCCGGGGTATGACTGATAAAATGACTGCTGTTGATATCCTGCGTATGGCAGAATGTTTGAAAACACAAGTTGTGATTCCCATTCATCATGATATTTGGACTAACTTTCAAGCTGATCCTAATGAGATCCTAGTACTCTGGAATATGAGAAAATACCGATTACAGTATCAATTTAAACCATTTATCTGGCAGGTAGGGGGAAAATTTATATTTCCTACTGACAAAAATAATATTCAGTATCAATATCCCCGCGGTTTTGATGATGCATTTGCAATGGAACCGGATTTACCTTTTAAATCACTTTTATAACAAATTATGAGAAATGAATTGATTTAATATTGTCATCCTGTATGCAATTTTATTCGGACTGACAGATATCAAATCATTAAAATAAAATGAGGAGGTTTTCTTTATGAAATCTAAACCAAAAAAACTTATTATGATGCTAGTTTTTGTCTTACTGATTCTGCTGGGATCATGTAAAAAAGAAAAGGCACGAACAAAAGTGAGTGATGAGTTTAACTGGAAAGCTTATGAAGGGACTGAGATTGTAGTTTGCTGGCCTAATCATGTTCATTATAATGCTACTATTGATTCCGGAGTCATTGAGGAATTTGAAGAATTAACCGGTATCAAAGTAGAGGTTGATTTGTTACAGTACATGAGAATGCATGACAAACAGGTTCTGGAAATGAGTAAAGCTAGTGGAGATTATGATATGGTTTCCATGGTTGTAATGTGGAAATCTGAATATGCTTTGGCTGATTTAATTCTACCACTTCAACCCATGTTTGATCAAAAACATCTGCAGGTTCCAAATTATGATTTCGATGATCTGGTTCCAGCATATGTTGAGGTAACCGGTATTGCAGGAGGAGATAATGTATACCGAAAAGGACCAGGATCTCAATTATACGGCCTCCCCTTTGGTGCAGAAACCAGCATCATGATTTATAGAAAAGATATTTTTGAAGAACATAATTTAAAGGTTCCGCAAACCTATGATGAAGTGATAGAAGCTGCAAAATATATTAAAGAAAATGTTCCTGGTGTAGCTGGTTTAACCATGCGTGGCGCTTCGGGACATCATGCTACCCATGCCTACCTGTGTCATGCCTCTCCTTATGGAGCCAGAATATTTGATGACAACTGGGAACCGGTATTTGATAGTCCTGAATCAATCAATACTCTCAATTTTATGAAAAAAATGATTGAGTACGGACCTCCTGGAATGACTGGGTTTACACAGGATGAAGAATTTGCCGCCTTTCTCCAAGGTAATGCAGCAATGTATATTGATGCAATTGTACTGGCAACACCGGCTAAAGATCCAAATAAATCAAAAGTTCATGATAAGCTTGGATTTGCTCTCCATCCTTCAGCAAAAACCAGTGGTTCTGAGACAGGTGGTTTTGGATTGGCTATTCCAAAAAATGCATCCAATCCTGAAGCAGCTTTTTTATTTATGCAATATTTGACAATGAAAGAAACAGAACGCAAAATTGTACTGAATGGGGGTGCTCCTTTCCGAATGTCAACTTTAAATGATCCTCAAATTCAAGCTAAATATCCTGAATTTCAGGTCTTAGCTGAACAACTGAAATATGCAAATCCCGATTGGCGTCCGATTATTCCTGAATGGGGACAGATTAATGCACCTTACCTTGGCGTTGCGATCAATCAAGTTTTAACTGGAGACAAATCACCGGAAAAAGCAATGGCTGATATTAAAAAACCAATACGGGATATTCTAGTTAAAGCCGGCTATATAAAATAACTTTGCAACGTTTTAACTAAAATTATTAACCATGGAGCTGTTAAATAATTTTTTGTAAGATTTATAATTTCTTACAAAATTAAGGGAAGAAAAGAATACAGCCCATGGTCATTATAATAAACAACAGTTAAAAATAGTTTTTTTTAAATCAGATATGGAATAAACACTATTTATGTAATCCTGTCTATAAAATTAAGGTAGATATGGATGAGGAGATATACATGAGCTCAAAAAACCAATTTATGATAAGAAGCCCAGCTAGTCCCTATATTTTTTTAGCTCCAGCCTTTATCATCATCTTGTTTATATTATGTATTCCCATAATTTCGGTAATCCGAACGAGCTTTTTTGAATACGCATTGCGGGATATTGGAAAGGCACCCCAATTTATCGGAATACAGAATTATATAGAACTATTTACTAATGAATATTACCGGACTAGTGTTGCTGTTACTCTGAAATTTTCGATTAGTGTTGTGATTATTGAAATATGTATCGGTCTCATCCTTGCTCTATTATTAGAATCAGGAATAAAAGGATTAAGATTTTTTAGAACGATTTTTACATTACCTATTATGATTGCTCCTGTTGTTGTGGGGGTGATGTGGAGATTTTTATATAATCCAACTTATGGAAAGATTAACTACTTTCTGGGAGTACTGGGAATAGAACCAGTTGGCTGGTTATCTGATCCCAATATTGCCCTGATTTCAGTTATTATAGCAGATGTCTGGCAATGGACTCCTTTTGTCTTTCTCCTCTGCCTGGCAGGCTTGCAGGGTGTCCCTGGTGAGCTGCTGGAAGCAGCCCGGGTTGATGGTACGAATTATTTTGAAGAATTAATTCATATAAAAATTCCTTATATTCTACCGGTAATCAATGTTGCTATTGTTTTCCGTCTCATTGATTCCTTTAAAGTGCTGGTGGTTATTTATAATCTGACTTTTGGAGGTCCAGGAGTAACGACAGAAGTCCTGTCCCTGCATTTATATAAAACTGCTTTTGTCGGTCAGAGACTGGGAATGGGATCTGCTGAAGCTGTTGCCTTGTTAGTGATCCTCAGTTTATTATCTATCGTGCTAATCATAACAAACATGAACAAAGAAAGGTGACCATTATGTTGGGCATAAAAAACCAGAAAAGATTAAATTTAGTCATCAGATATACGATTATTATTGTTTGGTTGGTAATTACTTTGTTTCCCATAATGGAAATGGTCACTACTTCTTTAAAAAACCAGGTTGATGCTTTCAGTATTCCTCCCAAGTGGTTTTTTACTCCAAACATGGATAATTATATCAATATTATTACAGAACATAATTTTTTTCGTTATTTTTTTAATAGTATAGTAGTAGCTTTGACAGTTACTTTCCTGAGCGTTTTTATGGGTGCTATTGCAGCATATAGTCTGGTAAGTTTTAATTTTAAAGGGAAAAATTTTCTAGTATTGGTCACTCTGATTATCCGAATGATCCCTCCCGTTATACTAGTGGTACCCATTTTTTTAATGTACAATAAGCTGGGAATTATCAATTCCAGAATTGGTTTAATTTTTGTTTATATTGCATTAAATCTACCATTTAATATTTGGATTTTGATGACATTTATTCAGGACATTCCAAAAACCCTGGAAGAGTCAGCTTTAATAGACGGTTGCAGTGATTTTGGGGTGTTTTTTAAAATAATTTTTCCTTTGATTACACCAGGTATGGCTGTTGCCAGTATATTTACCTTTCGGATTGCCTGGAATGAGTTTATTTTAAGCCTGGTTCTTACCAATCGGGCCACTCGCACCTTACCTGTTGCAGTATCATTGTTTTTAAAGGATTCTGGAACCGAATGGGGAAATATCACTGCAATTGCTACCATTATTTCTATCCCTGCCTTTATATTTACTTTTAGCGTAGCTAAGAGTCTAATCCAGGGAATTACAGCTGGTGCTGTTAAAGGTTAATGACTAATTTATTTAAGGATATGAATATGAATTTACCAAAACTACAAATTGCTCTTGATACATTTGATCTACCCAGCGCATTATCTCCCCTGCAGAAAGCTCATCAATCCATTGATGTAATTGAAGTTGGTACTGTTTTATGCTTGTCTGAAGGAATGCATGCAGTAAGAATTATCCGCAGTTTATATCCCGATAAAATTATACTTGCAGATGTTCGAATAGCTGAAGCTGGCAGTATTATCTCAAAAATGGCATTTGAAGCTGGTGCTGACTGGGTTAGTGTAGTGAGTGGTGCATCAATGACTACAGCAGAAGTGGTTTTTAAAGAAGCACAAAAATGGAAGCGGGATGTTCAGATTGAACTAAGTGAGGGCTGGACCTGGGAAAAAGCAAAACAATGGAGAGATATTGGTATTGAACAGGCAATCATTCACCGCAGTCGGGATAAAGAGGTGAGTGGTGAATTAAGCTGGGGAGAAGCTGATTTTGAGAATATATGTAAACTTGCTGATATGGGGTATAAAGTAACCGTAACCGGAGGGGTAAATCTGGAAGATATCAAATGCTTTCAAGGTATACCGGTATATATTTTTATTGTTGGCCGGGGAATTCGATCTGCTGCTGATCCATCTATAAGTGCCAGCCAGTTTCAGAATGAAATAAAAAAAATATTTTCCTAACTTACAAAAGATAACTAAATAAAGGAAAAAAACATGAAAGATATATCCATGGGGATCTATGAAAAAGCTTTACCACTCAATATAAAATGGCAGGATCGTCTGGAATTAGCTGGAAAGATTGGATTTGATTTTGTCGAAATATCCATTGATGAAAGTGATGAACGGTTAAGTCGATTGGACTGGACTGCCAGTCAGAGAAAACAAATCGTGAGCTCTATCAGAGAAACAGGAATAAAAATAACTACAATGTGCCTCAGCGGACATCGCAAATTTCCTCTGGGAAGTGCAGATATAAATACGAGAATGAAAGCATTAGATATATTTAAAAAAGCAATTGATTTCGCTCTTGATCTAGGCATTCGTATTATTCAGCTAGCAGGTTACTATGTTTATTATGAACCACATACCAAAGATTCAATCATTCGTTATCAAGAAGGGCTTTACCAGGGACTGGAATGGGCTAGTCAGGCTTGTGTTATGCTGGGATTAGAAAACGTTGATGGGAATGATGTGGATTCAGTAAAACAGGGCATGTATTTTGTTGATCAGTTCAAGTCTCCCTGGTTTCAAATGTACCCTGATATTGGAAATCTGGCAGAACACAATCTGGATGTCTGTGCAGAGCTGGAATTAGGAAAAAACCATATTGTTGCTGTTCACGCTAAAGATACCCGGCCTGGTGAACCTCGGCGAGTTTCTTTTGGAGAGGGAACAGTTCCATTTAAAGCAGCTTTTAAAAAATTACGGGAAATGGAATTTCAAGGACCCATTGTTCTGGAAATGTGGAATGATGATTCACCTGATTCTGTTCAACGGGTGGAAAAATCCAGGGAGTGGATTTATCAGCATTTACTAGATAGCAAATTAATCCAAACTTAATATGTTAACTGTTCAGAAAAAATGATAAGGATAAGATCAATGAGTAAATATGAAGAGATAAAATATCAAGTATATCAATGTAATATGGAAATACCAAAGCATAAGCTTGCACTTTTTACCTGGGGTAATGTTAGTGCCTGTGATAAAAAAAACAGAATCATGGCTATCAAGCCAAGCGGTGTTTCCTATGAAAAACTGATACCTGAAGATATTGTTATTTTAGATCTTGAGGGAAATATCATAGAAGGTAATCTTCGACCTTCCTCAGATACTAAAACCCACCTGGTACTCTATAATGGTTTCCCTAATATTACTGGAATTGTCCATACTCATTCTACTTATGCAACTGCCTGGTCTCAAACCTGCCTATCTTTACCAATTTATGGTACCACACATGCTGATCATCTGGTTCAAGAAGTACCTTGTACAGAAGTGATGAATGATGATAAAATCAAAGGTGATTATGAAGAAGAGACAGGTCATCAAATTATAAAAGCTTTTCAACAGCTTTCTTATCAGGAAGTCCAAATGGTACTGGTTGCCTGTCACGGACCTTTTACCTGGGGGAAAACACCTGAGGAAGCTGTTTACAATGCAGTGGTACTGGAAGAATTGGCCAGAATGGCATTCATTACAAAAACGATCCGTTCTGATACACTCCAGCTGAAGCAAACCCTGCGAGATAAGCATTATTACCGAAAACACGGATCTAAAGCCTATTACGGTCAAAAATAAGGATAAGATAAATCTTTTCATTTTAAAATAATGAGAATAATTTATAATAGAGGCGTTTGCAAAAATGCTAAAAAATGAGGTTCTTGCATCTCTATTAACAAATAAACTCACTTTTACCATAGTTCATTGCATTTTTGCAAGAACCTCAATATATAATAAATTAAATAGGGGAGAGATAATATGAGCCGTTTCAAAGTAACAACTATTGGTGAGGGACAATTACGATTAAGTGTTCCTGCTGGAAATAGATTAGAAATGGTTGATCAGTTTGATGTTCATATTGCAGGGGCAGAAGCCAATGTGACCGGACTCCTATCTCGGCTGGGCTGGTCCTGCGGCTGGGTAAGTAGTTTACCCGATACTCCCTTAAGTAAACGGATCATTAATGAGTATCATTTTTCAGGACTGGATTATTCTGCTGTTAAATGGACAAAAAATGACCGTTTAGCTCTCTATTTCGTTGAGTACGCTGCACCTCCCCGGTCCACACAGGTATATTATGACCGTTCTCATACCGCTTTTACTAAAATGAAAGCAGCTGATATAAATTGGGATTATTTATTGGATACTCAGCTGCTACACTTGACTGGAATTACCCCCCCATTATCTCCAAGTCTTACAGAAATAGTAGAGGAAGCTGTAAAAAGAGCAAAGAAAAAAGGGATCGCTGTTAGCTTTGATATGAATTACCGTTCCCGATTATGGTCACCAAATGAAGCAAAAAAAATTTTGACACCTCTAGTGCAAAATATCGACCTATTGTTTTGCAGCAGAACTGATGCAAAAATTATCTTTAATATTGATGGAACAAAGGAAGAAGTAGTTGCCAGATTACAAGAATTAACTCATGCAAAACAAATTGTAACAACCCTGCATCGTGAGGGAGTGATTGGGCGGGATGGTAAAAAAAATTATTATCAGCCTGCCTGTGAAGTAGAAATTTTGGATAGAATTGGTGCTGGAGATGCATTGGTAGCAGGTGTGATTCATGGATGGCTGCAGGATAATTTTGTTAAAGGTTTAAAATATGGTGTTACAACTGCAGCCCTGGCTCTCAGTCAACTTGGTGATCAAGTGATTACAACTCGTAAAGAACTGGAATCCTTGCTGGAATCCGATAAAATAGATATCACTCGGTAATTGTTTGTTGTGATAATAACATAAATTTCATCTAAGGATAACAGCTAATGCAGGTGCAGCGCTTTACAGTATAATAGAAACAGCCAAAGCTAATGATTTAGAACCATAATCTGCGCACTCAATCAAAGGAGAACTCACCAAACGTAAACTATCACTGTCATAACAAAAAATACTGCTGTCATTTTATGCCAACTTACGGAAAATTAATCCGGGGATAAAGTCAAAGCCGTCTATCCATCGGGAGCAGACATCTTTAATATCTGATATAATTACACCCCCTTCTATGAGAGGATTTTGTCCAGTAAAGCTGGTTAAAATTGAGTAGACTGAAAAAGTTAGGTCTAAAAACTCTGATTTAAAGTAAGCCAGATACTGTTTTAATTGTTTTAAACTTATGAATCATTTTTTAAAATAATTTCAGATATTCCCTGACCGTCAAGCTGAAAGCATGAGGTGTTTTGGCAGCATTTACAGAAAAAAGTGTTATCAAAATTGATTTCTTTACCTGACATAATATTTTCACCACAAACAGAGCAAGTTATACTTTCTTTTATAGGAGCATAATCCGGCAGATCAATGCTGATTTCTTCAATATGATATATTTCATCAATATTCCACTTTAGCAAATCAAAAGAAGTAATTTTTGCATATTTTTTAAACTGCCTTAATATTTCTGGATTCCGTTTTTTATTAATGACAACCTGAGTAAAATACTCATTAAAATCCAGATACTGTTCTTTCAGTTTATCTGAAAAATTATTCTTTACATTCAGCCTCACCCCTCTGCCATCCCTTGTTATCAAGGAAAATGCTGTTTTGCCTAGATCACGGTAAATAAGAGAATTATTACCTAATGAACAGCCGGTAACCATTTGGATACCATCGACAAAACAACTATTGATTTCTACAATTGCAATTAGGTCCTCTAATCCGTCACTATATGATTTTATTTTGTTAACAGCAGCAAGTGCCCCCATCACTCCAAGAGATAACCCAGGACAATAATGTCCATGTAATCGTCCGGCACTAATTAATAAGTTCTGTAAATCTCTATTTTTTAGTAGTGGAACAAAATCTTTGCGGGGATTATCTTCAATGATAGAATCATATTGTTTTGTTAAGTCTTTTTGTAAAGCAGGTTTAATATCCAGAATTGGAGTTTTGTTTATTGCATCCAATCCGATGACAGTAATCCGATTTTGATTGACCTTAAGAACTTTGACTCTGGATAGTCCCAATTGGGAAGGGCGATAAGGTGTACGGCAGGCAAAGATACCTTTTTCTTCATTAAAGTAATTGATTGTTTTAAAGTCCATATTTTTAATTTTTGATTTATCCAGCTTATGAAAATAAAAAATTACTTCGAGTAAATCACCTGCTTTGATATCATATAATCCAGCTTGATAGCTCGGATTTATAATCAATACGCTTTCTTTTTTTTGCATGACAAAAGGATCAGTAGATTGTTCAAAATCACTTTCAATGGTGCCAATAACCGGGATTGTTAGCATTTTATACTCCAATAATTAATTTATACTTTTTTTCAAAAAATTCTTCTCTAAACTGGGATAACATGGTGATAATCTTCAAACTCATGAATATTGACTTTAACTTCATAAACCTCTTCAATAATATCAGGAGTTACCTCTTCTGGAGGTATGACTGTTAATATCTTACCATTTTTTAAAAATATCAACTTATCTGAATACCGGAGAGCTGTATTGATATCATGGACACTCATTATTGCCGAAACATCATGAGTCTCTACTATTAATTTGATCAGATTTAAAATGGACTGCTGATTTTTTAAATCCAAGCTGGAGGTAGGTTCATCCAGTAATATAATTTCCGGTTCCTGAACTAAAGCACGGGCAATACAAACTTTTTGAAATTCCCCGCCACTCATATTATCGACATACTGCAGTGCCAGTTTTTCTAATGCTAACCGCTGAATAATAGAGTGTACCATTTTTAAATCTTTATCACAGATCTTCCACTCAATATAAGGACGACGACCCATCAAAATAGCATCAAAGGCAGTAAGGCGACAGGGATTTGCAGATTGAGCTACATAACTGATTTCCCTGGCGATTTCTAATTGGGATAATTGGGTGAGATCTTTTTCTTCAATAAAGATAGTTCCTTTCTGAGGTTTGATAATCCGATTTATACAGCGTAATAAAGTGGTTTTTCCTGCTCCATTAGGACCTAATATACTGAAAATTTCATTATTTTTTACTTGAAAACATATATTTTGTAATATTTTTTTGTTTTGATAATAAAAATCAATTCCTTCGAGAGTGAGCTTCATCAGCGGTATCCTTTGATCAGCAGATAAATAAAAAGCGGGGAACCTAAAAAAGCAGTTATAATAGCAACTGGCAAAACATGAGGTAATAATATTGTACGGGATATCAAATCTGCTGTTATTAATAATATGCTTCCGCAAAGGACGGTCCCTGGAATTAAAAAACGGTGATCATCTCCAATTATTCTTCTTATTATGTGGGGACAAATCAATCCAACAAATCCAATAATTCCCAGAAAAGAGATAATTACAGCAGTACCAAACGAGGCAATAACCATAGTTATTATCCGCACTGTTTCTACATTAATACCCAAGCTTTTTGCTGTTTCATCCCCACTGCCAATTGCATTATAGTTCCAGGAAAAGTAAATAAAGTAGAAAAAAGATAGAGTAACGGTTACTGCAATAATTCCCAATTCTTTCCAAGTAGCCCGGGATGTGTCTCCAAAAGTCCAGAAGACCATGGCTGCAAGTTGTGTATCATCGGCAAAATATTGCAAAAACATGGTACCTGCTGTAAATAATGATCCTAATGCAACTCCAGCTAAAATCATAACTTCCGGAGCTCCTCGCTTGATACGAGAAATAATCAAAATCAACAGTGAGGAGAGAATACAGAAGGAAAAACTGACTAAAGTAGTCAGGTAATGATTTACAATACGGACTGCATCTGCAGCAGAACTGTGCATAGCACCTGTTCCAAGAATCATGACTGAAAAAGCTGCTCCAAAAGCCGCAGCATGTGAAATCCCCAGGGTAATGGGTGAACCTAACGGATTATTTAAAACAGACTGTAAGACCACTCCAGCGAGTGCCAAACCAGCACCTGCAACTAGGGCAGTCAGTGTTTGAGGTAAACGAATTTGACGGATGATAAGTTCTGTTTGTCTAGGCATTTCAATATTGAGCAGTGTTTTTAAAACATCAATTGGGGGTATGCTAACAGCCCCCAGGGAAATGGAGAGTATAAAGACGAAAAAAAGTAAACACAAACAGATTATTAAAAAAACAACTTTTCTATGAATATACTGCTGATATTTTGTCGGGGCTGTATCTGGTTTTAAATGCATATCTTTTCTTCTACTTTTTTGCTTTTGTAAAAACCTGTTGCTGAAACTGCTGGTTCATTTCTTGAAAGACAGCTTTCCCTACTAAAAAAGTATAGATCTGATCTGCTTTTTCAGCAGGGTCCAGGTCACCAAATTTTTCCGGATAGAGTACTTTGCCGATATACCAGGCATTTGCCAGAATTGAACCAAAATTTCTTGTATACCAGTTATAGGGTAATAAATAGTATATTTCTCCTCTTTGAACAGCTGTTAATTGTTGATAAACCGGATCATTTCTTAGTTCATAGAGAGCATTGACCTTAATATCTGACTGCAATGTCGAAAGATCAATAAATAATATCTGAGGATCCCATTTCAACAAACTTTCTTTGGCAATATCAGCATGGACTTGTTCTTTTATAGCTTTTTGCGGATTAAAGGCAACATTATTTGCATTTATCATTTTAAAAGGAGGATAAGCAGGTTCCGTGGACTGCATACCATGAGGACCACGATAAGCGATTCCTCCAATATAACAGCTCTTTTTGTTTTGCTCAGAAATATCAGCTGTTCTTTGCCGGAGTTCTTCCATTTCTTTTTTAAAAAAATGGATAACTTCAAGTGCTCTTTGTTTCCGGTCAATGACTTTAGCCATAATAGTAAGGGCTTGGAAAAAGCTATCCCGGTTGGCTCCCAAATCTCCGTAATTTAGTACAATTACCGGAATACCTGTTTTGTTCTGCAGTTCTTCAGGATCATAGCCGGAGGTGCTATAAGTTTTAAAAATAACCTGGGGCTGTTTATCTAAACTAATAATTAATTCTGGATTGTCCAATCCTCTGAATTCTCCAAAGAGAGGAAGATTTTTTAGTTGTGGATTAGCTAGTGCATAAGGTCGGGCATCAAACTGATTTTCTTTTTTTTCAATACTGTCTACTGCAACTACTTTATCCAAACCTTGTAAATAGGATAATAGGCGTAAACAGCCGGAACCAGAACAAATCACCTGGTTTACCTCTACTGGAATTTCGACATTTCTTCCCAGAGCATCCTTTATTACTTTCATCTGATCATTAGTAATTTTCGACTCTTTTTTACATTGTAAAAAAAGACAGAAAATTAAAAAAAAAAGTATAATTTTTTTCATTGATTTTCCTTAAAAAAAGTAACACGAGTTATAAAAAAGTAACACTCTTTGTTTAACAAAAAAAGTTTGAATGGTCAAGATGAAAATAAAGAACTTTACTACAATTCAATATTTAAATTAAATTGCAGCTATTGTAAGCGTAAAATCTTTTTTACACTTTGTTTGAGTTTCCTCCGTTTTGGCAATTATACAATAAACTACCCTTTCCTTTCTTAAACTATTATAAATAATATTTTAAATCATAATAGTATTTCCTGATCATAA
>JAKSBL010000372.1 GCA_022361115.1 Spirochaetota bacterium
TTACTCTAACAAAAGAGAAAGTCTTATAATTGATGAAGAAGATAAAAAAGAAATCATGAAAGAGTTAGCGATGACAAGAATATTTGGATCTTTAAATTATGATTCAAAAGATAGAGTATACATTGATCCTTACGCCAAAAAGAAGTAGATAATTAACCATTCCGAGCATCAGCTGCAAATGACATCCTTCCCATCGTTACGGATTTCCTTGATCTTTAAGTATCAGTCTATAGTCTTTTTTTAAAATCCAGAATTTCAGATCATTTTTTGCCAATCTTTGCTGATAAAGACCGGAGATCATAAAACTTGATTTTTCCAAATCAGTAATTATACTTTTACTGTCTTCCACTTGTTTATTTGATTAAATGATTTATATTGAAGAACAGAATTCCCATTAGGATTTTTTCTTTATAAAATTCAAATATATATAAAAGCAAATTAAAGCAGTTATTATTGTTCCTAATATAACAATTACTCCTGTATTAGGTTTTATAAGGAGAGCTATAGCTAGGTCATTGCGCTTTGGATTGGCTGGATCAAATACAACTTCTACTTTTTTATTTCTTGATAATATGGTGTTCCATTTATCTTCTTCGATTGAACAATTTGCAGGATATATACCTAAAAGATCACTATTTCTGTATTCTATTCCATCTACATTAAAAGTGTATTTAAAATAAACTAAAATAGGATCTCGATATCGATAGTTTGATTGACCTTGCCTTTCAACAGTGGCATAAGTTTTTACCCCTTGTTTAATTAGAGTGTTCTTTTTTAGAAAATATTGAACAAAAAAAAATGTTGAAATAGAAAGAAGTACAATTGCCAACCAAAAAAACTTGTTGTAGACTTGGCGTAAACTAACAATTGTCTTTGTAGGCATATCGGATTCTCTTGGGTGTTGTCCATAAATCGGCATATATTGATACTCCTATATAAATTACAAAATAAAATGATATGGTACTACAAAAGCTTTTTTTAAACAAGAAATAATGTTCTTCCTTAAATAAATCTTATGTCGATTTGTGTTAATTGGCCTCAATAACTTCCTGTTTTAAAGTCATAATTCAGTCCTTAATATATATTTTATAATATACTATTTCAATAAATCGAGAATAAAGTATATTCCCCCAGGGTTGGCACTCCCCTACCTTAAGTTATTTGGTTCGGTCTACCGACTCATTTTATTATTCGCTTTTTTTATCTTTATTTTCATTATTTCTTTTTTTCTTCAGGATTCGATTGTTTAATTGAAGGTTTTTCATTCAGAAACCATAAATAAAATCCTAGTAAAACCATCAGTGATCCAGCAACAACACAAATATTTCGAAAAAACTCCATTACTTTCAGACCACCATCTAAATTATCAAATGTAATATCATAATTTAGATCTATCAAGTCTATTATATCTTCAATCTCATGCAATGTTAGTTTTTTTCTGTTTTCTTCTTCTAATTGGTAGACATCATTAACATATTGTCTTCTTACTTCATAAGAAAGTTTAGCAATTTTATTAACCTCAATAGAAGTAAAGAAAGCACCAACTAGAATTATCATTCCAACAACAGTCATAAATTTAAAAATATTGTCTGTTGGTAATTTGTCAAAAAACATATCTCCTCCTCTTGTTATATTTCTCCTGGGTTGGTAAGCCCTAAACCCTAAAGTTTACTGGTTCGGTTCATTGGCTCAATTATATCATACAACGCCATATTTAGCGGTTTTCATCCTGATGAAATTAAGAATTACTACAATATAGATTTGACCATAAATCTTATATGTGATAAATTCAAATTATAAAAATTGAAACTAAAGAAGTAATTATGACTATTAATAATTTAACACCTTCAGAATATGCTGAATATTTACAAATAGAGTATTCTAAAAATACAACAAACGAGCATAAAAAAACAAATGGACAGTTTTTTACTTCTAAAATAATATCAGATTTTATGGCAGATCTAGCTCAACCAAAATCAGATACTATATCTATTCTTGATCCAGGATGTGGAACTGGTATACTAAGTTGTTCGTTAATTGAAAAAATAATAAATAATAATATTTCAAATATAGAATTAATTTTATATGAATTAGATAAAAATGTAATTAAAGAAACTCAAAAAACAGTAGAATTTTTAAAAAAATGGCTGATACAAAAAAGAATATCATTAGAGGTAAAAATTTTAAATAAAGATTTTATCTTAGCTAATTCAGAAATTTTTTTTAATAATACTTTATTCGCTAATCACAAAATTAAGAAATTTGATTATATAATTTCAAATCCGCCTTATTTTAAAATTTCAATAAAAGATCCTAGAGCTAAAATTAGTGAAGAATTAGTCTATGGCCAACCAAACATCTATTCTCTCTTTATGGGATTATCTGCTAAGTTATTAAAACCAAGTGGTGAATTAATTTTTATTACGCCAAGAAGTTTTGCAGCAGGACATTATTTCAAAGCATTTAGAGATTCTTTTTTTAATGATGTGCATATATCAAATATTCACATTTTCAATTCAAGAAATAAAATGTTTAAAAATGATAATGTATTACAAGAAAATATTATAATTAGAGCCAACAGAAATAAACATGAAGAAATTGATATTTCTGTATCAGAATGTTTTGAAGATTTAGGATTACATAATAAAAATAAATATAAAACAGAACATTTAATTGATTTAGCCTCAAAAGATAAAATTTTATTTATTCCCTCAAATAAAAAAGAATTTGAAACAATAAATATTTTTAAGAAATGGACTAATTTATTAAATGATTATAATATTCAAATATCTACTGGACCTGTTGTTGCATTTAGATGCAAAGAATATTTAGTAGAAGATTACTCAAACAATCATGACCTTTATCCATTATTATGGTTACATAATGTTAAGAAAATGGATATACAATTTCCATTACAAAAAGATAATAAAGCATCTTATATTAAAGAAACTGAGAAATCTAATAAATTATTATTGGATAATAAAAATTATATATTAATTCGTAGATTTAGCTCCAAAGATGATAAATCAAGACTTGTTTGTGCTCCTTATTTATCAGCTAATTACAATTATAAAAAAATAGGAATCGAAAATCATTTGAATTATATTCATAGACCAAATGGGAAATTAACAGAAGATGAAGTATGGGGAATCTCAGTATTATTTAATAGTTATTTATTTGATACTTATTTTAGAACTTTTAATGGAAATACACAAGTAGGGGCCACAGAATTAAAACAAATAAAAATGCCACCTTTAAATATGATAATTCAAATTGGAAAAAAAGCAAAATCATTAATTAATATAAGCAATGAAATGATTGATAATCTGGTAAATGAAATACTATTAGGAAAAATAGATGTCAAAAATATTAGAGGCTCAAGAAATCTTAAAAAAATTGGGATTGCCTAAATCACAACATAATGAAATCTCAGGTTATACATTACTAGCATTATGTAATATAAAAGAAAATGATAAATGGTCATCAGTTAATAAAATAAGTTTAGGTATTTCAAAAGGGATAATGAGCTTTATTCTAATAAACTATAACAAAGAATATGCTCCAAATACTCGTGAAACTTTTAGAAGACAGGTTTTACATCAATTTGTTCAAGCTGGAATAGTTGATTATAATCCTGACATTCCCGATTTACCTGTAAATAGTCCTCGTGCTCATTATGCTTTATCAAATATTGCATTACAAACTATTAAAACTTATAAAACAAAAAATTGGAAATCATCTTTAAAAA
>JAKSBL010000353.1 GCA_022361115.1 Spirochaetota bacterium
CTTCTCCCAATACTTCGATTTTTTCAGCTTGTACTTCTACACTCTGTCCTTGGCCAGGAGAGGCCACTAATTTACCTTCAACCCTTAAACTTGCACCAGTATTAACTCGTGAAATAAAATTATGATAATCAGGGATCGTTTCATTTATAATTACCTGGAGATTTTTCATACAAGAACCATCATTTAACTCAACAAAACTGAATGCCTTTGATTCTCTTTTGGTTCTAACCCATCCTTCAACCACAATTGGCTGATCTTGTCCTTTTTCTTTTAAAAGCTCTTTGATCCGTAAATCTGTCATGTTTCACCCCTGAAAAGTATTTATCTATTTATTGCATATAATCTAATCTCAGAAAAATCTGTGTATACTGAGATTGTTTATTCTTTCTCTATTTATCTGAAATATTGTCTATAATTATAATTTTCTTAAGGATATGTCAATATAAATAACAGTTTTTCCGTATTAAAGGAAGGTTTCTAATGATTATTTTAAGTTTTTCTCATTCATTTCTGATAAAAAAGTATAAAAACTGACTTTAGAGCAAGCAATCAAAAAAAAACACGATTTAGAAAACTAAACCGTGTTATTAAAATAATGAAATATCCTTTTTAATCTGCAAGTTTTAATTTCAGCTTAAATGTAATAATCGGTTTTGGTGTTTCATTACTCTGATAACAAATACCACAAGAACACTGAACATCACCATTCATTTTTTCAGCCATTTTTTTTACTGCAAATAAGCCTAAGCCATATTTCCACTTTTCATTTTTGTAAAAATCAGATAGATTTCCAAACCTTTTAAATGGTTCAAAAAGAACTTGCTGAAAATCCTGTGGAAGATCAATAATTCTATCATCATGAACATGATGATTCCTTAAAACATTTTCAATACAAATAACCAAATTATTTTGGGTTATTCGAAGATTCAGAATCACCCGGTCATTTTTCGGAGAAAATTTAATACTATTAATGAGCAACTCATTCATTATGTCTTTAAAGTGATTGGTTTGACAAATGATATTGAGATTTTTTAAACTCTCAGGAATTTCAGTTACAACAAAATTGATATTATTTCCCAATAAGTTATCATCATTTTTATCTACAATTTCCAAAATGTCAGAATAAAGTTGATAAATGTTAATTTTTTGCAGAGGATCATCAGAATTAACGATTTCATCGATAGCATTTATATTAGCCATGAACTCATTAACTTCATAATCCTTTTCTATTTTATCAATAATCCGGGATAAACTGTCACTTTTTGGCAGATCATAGTGTCTGTATTCAGGAAATACGTTAACTATTTGTTCTTCTATTTGATTCTCAATCATGCTGCTCATGTTATACTCCATTTTTATAAACTAACTTTAAACTATTTTTAGTTTCCATAATATTTATAGTTTATTTTCAGGAATATACAATGAGGATTTTCCCTTGTTTTTTGGGGGGTTTTTCCCCTGGATGGCAATATTATTCAAATTTTATTGATTAGTTTAGTTATTTCATCATTTCATTAATAAAATCAATTCGATTAGTGATTTTTGATTTCTTAAAAATCCTCTGAATAGACTCAACTATGTTTTCTTCCGTAGTTGCCATTTTGTAGGCAATCTGTTGATATTCTAATCCTTCTAACAAGTAAAGGGCAACATTGATTTCATCTTTCGTTAATCCAAATTCATAACATTTTTCACTAAATTTTTCTGCATTCGGATGTTGATATTCATCCAGTCGATTCGTCATGGCAGATAAATGGGATTCTATTTCCTTGATTTTTCTGATATTCTTATTTTTTTGCCGAGAAAGCATCTCTTTTATCTTTGAATTTAAATCAGCATCGGTAATAGGTTTCATTAAAAAGTCGACTTTAGCTTCTCTTAAATCTTTCACTCGATTGATAAATTTCATCTTTTCTTTTGTTAAAAACAGGATTGGTACATCAGAAAGATTGGCAATTTTTGATACTTGAAATAGAAAATCATCATTGTCGACCATTTTTTTCATATCCGCAACGATAATCAAAGGTTTGGGAATGTCTTGAATAGTATCCAGGGCATCTTCTTTGGTAACACTATAGTGAACAGAAAACTGCTGATTGAGCATTTCTGTCAGAAATGGCAGAAAATCCTTATTTTCTTCTACCAAAAAGCAAATTTTTTGATGATTTTTAGGACTAGCAGCTATTTGATAACCTGGTAATTGTATTTTTAAAATAGCCCCATCATTTTGGGTATTTTTTAATAATACTAATTTTCCCTGTAATTGATCAACCGTTCTTTTAATATCTGCCAGCTTAATATTATTTAAACCATTGCTTGAAAGTACTGGATGAATCTTGATCTCTCCGATTATGATTTCAATAAAATCTCCTCCCCCTTTGACTGCCATTTCAAGAGATTCTTTGTAAATGTTTTGCCAACAGTAGGGAAAAAGTTGATCTAGCAACTGTATTACCTTCCCTCTTTGTGTTTTCATATACCAGTTTTGCTCAATCTGTTTTTTCATTTTACTGGAGTGATATTTTTTTTCAAACTGCAAATATTGCTCAGCTATTATCTGAGAAAAATGGATTTCCTGAAGTTTTTCAGCAATTTCCTCTTGAGGTAATGGTTCTTCTATTTTTTCAATTGCCTCTTGTTTTTTCTCTGGTAAAGGCTTTTGATAAACAGGAGGGGCAGTTGATTGTGATTTTTCCACCTTTTGCTGTTCTTTTACTGATTCAGTTGGTTTTTTGTCTTTGATGGTCAATATTTTAACATTTTCCTCTTTATCCTGAGTACCTGACTGAATTTGCTCTGCAATTAAATAAAAATTCATTAATAAAAAAACAGGTAAATAATAAACAAAAGATAAGGCAAAGTCATTTTTTATTAATTGTTCTGCAGAAAAGGTCTGTATCAACATGATCAGTAAAAGAAAACCTATGGAGTAAAAAATCAGTGGACTTTTGCTAATACTTTGATTCCGCTGTATAGAAAGCATGAGTACTGCAATTAATGTAATCATAATGGCAAAAAGTACTACAAAAAGTAAGGTTAGTTCATCAATGGATAATGTTTTTTGTCCCCTGGTTAAGAGAATGAGAGTTACAATAAGAATTAATAAAGCCTGGGTAAAGTAATAAACATAATATATTTTATTTCTGGGAATAGAAAAGTTTTCAATCATAAAATTAGTTAAAGTAAATATTAATAAAAACTGGATAAACAAGATAATCGAAGGGATAAAAATATATAAATCATGAAATGGAAATAATAGTTCATGTAAATCTGTTGCAAAAATGACAAAAAATGAAAAGAAAAATAAATAAACAGCAAAGTAAAGGTTTTTTACTTTATGAGTGAGGACAAATAGCAAAAATTGATTTAAAGAAAAACAGAAAAAAACACCGGTTATTAAAGAATTGATTAGTTGTGTCATTTTACCCCTTTAATTTTTGTTTTCCTAATATTAACAAAAATTGGATGAAATGGTTGATTTTTTATACTCTGCATTTATTAACAGTAAAATAAAAAGGAAATCCTTCTATTCAGAATTTTATTTACCCTCTTCTTTATATTTTCGGGTTTTTCTAAACATAATGTATGAATTTTATTTTTAATTTTTACTGAAATCTATTATATTTAATAGTGAAGTATTTGCAAAAAACCTTATTTTGTAAGACTCCCTAGTGTAATTTATTTTTTTTCAGGAAAATTTATTATGGTAAAAAAAATTCTTGTTTCAATCTCAGTAATTCTCAATATTTGTTTTGCTATTTTTATAATCCAGTATTTTTCCCAACAAAAAACTCAAGTAAAACAACCTGAACAGATGATTACCGTTATTGAGTCTGATCATCAAGCTTTGCTCAATAATCCCTTACAATATGACAGTGAAGAAAAAAATACCATTTCTATTTATGAAAAATATAATTCTATTGTTGTCAATATTACTACTTATAAAACAGAATACATGAATTACTTTTTTGATGTTTATCCTCAAACTAGCGAAGGTCAGGGTTCAGGATTTATTATTAATAATCAAGGTCATATTATTACCAATTACCATGTTGTTGGTAATGCAGATAGACTCAGTGTTGCTTTATCTTTAGGAGAAGAATCATATGATGCAAAAATTGTAGGCACTGATCTGGAAAATGATTTAGCTATTATACAATTAATTAATCCGCCTTCCAATCTGGTTATTGCAACTTTTGGAGATTCTGATCAGATAAAAATTGGTCAGAAAGTTTATGCCATAGGAAATCCCTTTGGATTGGATAGAACACTCACTGCTGGTATTGTATCTTCAATTGGCCGTACTATTAAAACAGAAAGCGGTAATATTATTGAGGGAGCTATTCAAACCGATGCGTCTATCAATCCTGGTAATTCCGGAGGTCCTTTATTAAATTCTGCCGGAGAAATTATCGGAATCAATACTATGATTGTCTCCCCTTCCCAGGGGTCAGTCGGCCTGGGATTTGCTATTCCTATCAATAAAGTGAAGGAGACTATTCCTGAACTTTTAGAGTATGGCTATGTGAAACGGGGCTGGATTGATGCTTCCTTTTTACCAATGAACTCACGAATCGCCAAAGCATTAAATTATCCCATTGATTATGGTTTAATGATTATGCAAGTCGCCTTACGGGGTGAAGCTGCCAAGGCAGGCTTAAAAGGAGGAAATAAAAAAGCCATTTACGGAAACAGAATTATTTATATTGGGGGAGATATTATCACTGCTGTTGATGGAGTGAAAATCACAACCTATTCTACCCTGGTAAATACCTTAAAAAACCGAAAGCCAGGAGAAGTAGTAGAAGTTGAATATTATCGAGGTAAATCTAAGCGAAAAACTTCAGTAAAACTGATTGATAAACGGATGTTTACAGAACAATAAATAGTAATATTTCTTTAATTTTTCGTTATTTTCCATTATAATCATATAAATTCACTACTTTTTTGCGAATATTATCCGAAAAATAAATAAGAAAACGGGATTATATTTGAAACAGTTTTAAGGAGCCCGAATCACATGTTTAAATCGACTTTTTCAACTTATCCATTCTTTTTACTATTTATTTTTGTAGTGAGTTTTAACTCTCTTTTTACAGATATTATTCATCAAGATCAGCAAAAAGATAATCAGCAGAAAACAATTCGCTGGAACATTGATAATAATTTTTTGGATGCCATTTTTATTGAGAAAAATGTTGAAAAAACTTTTTCAGCTGGTAAGCCCATCTTTTATGAAATTCAAAAAAAACGGGTAGCCATAGATAAGGATACAGATCTTTATCTCTCATTTGATAAAAATAGTGCCAAAGATTATAAAAATAATTATAAATTTTCTTATAGTAATTTTTTTCATAATGAAAACCAGGCAGTGATTAAGGAAAGTGGTTTTTTCTTTAATGATGAAAACCGCATCGAATTACTGGGAAACAGTCAATCTTTTTTTCAGCCAGGCATCAATCTGGATTCTTTTACCATTAGTTTCTGGTTAAATCCCCGAAGTTATTCTACCAATGAAGTGATCTTAAAAATTGGTTCTCAATACTATGATGAGCAAACTGATATAGTAGAAGATCAATCCATTAGTATCCTTTTTGAGGAAGGAAAAATCTTCTGGGATTTTAAGAATATGTTCTTTTCTAAAGATGATAAATTAGAGCATTTACGGGTTGAGACCTATGACAGAATCAACCAAAATCAATGGTCACATTTGCAGTTTATTTATAATCAGTTTTCTGGTCAACTGGAAATCTATATAAATGGAATCCAGAGTGCTTTAATATTAGCAACCAAAGATCAATCTATTAATTCTCCAATTCTCAATATGAAATTTCATAAAAAAAACCGTTCTTTGATTTATCTTGCACCTCAATATACAGGTATGATTGATGAATTACTCATATCAAGAGATGTAAAAGATATCAGTCATGATAAATATCAAGTCGGCGGAAGTGAATTAATCAGCCACGTTTTCAGAGTCGATAATATGGGTGCTTATATTAAGTCGATTGACTTTGTTGATCTTCACCCTTATAATAGTGACATCCTTTACTACTGCCGTTTTTCCGATCAACCTTTTTTTTCAGATGACCGTTTTAATCCGGAAATTCCCTGGATTCCTTTTACTTACAATAATCTAAAATCCAAATCCATTAAATATTTACAATGGAAAGCAATTTTACTACCAGGTAAAAATAATGAGTTTTCTCCAAGCTTAAAAGAAATTAAAATCACTTATCAATCTGATCTTCCTCCCAGTAAACCCAAGGGGCTAAAGGTGATAGCAGGTAACGAAAAAGTTAAACTAAAGTGGTTGATAAATTCAGAAAAAGACTTAAAAGGGTATAAAATATATTATGGAACCAAGTCTGGAAATTACTTTGGAAAAGATGCAGCTGAAGGAATGAGCCCGATTAGTATTGGAAAAACGAATCAAATTGAAATCACTGGACTGAAAAACAATGTTATTTACTACTTTACAGTCACAGCCTTTGATGATGAACAAATGGTACATGAAAGTGAATTTTCTGAAGAAGTATTTGAACGTCCTATTGAAGTTCTTCCTTAAAAAAAGAGAAATTGTAGTTTTTATACAATTGTAATTTTAACCAGATTTTTGTATAATGGAAACAGGTAGTATTTAAAGGTCGGTCATGAAGATAAATGAATTATTTATTAGAGCCAAATTCGCATTACAGGTAAAGGAATATCAACAAGCTATTAGTTTATTGAATAAAATTACTCTACAAAATACTGACCTGCCAGTTGTTTATCTATTACTTGGAAATGCTTATCAAGCTTTGCAGGATTACCAATCAGCAATAAAAAACTACAAAATTGCCATTCAAAAAGATAAAAAATTAACGGATGCTTATAATAATCTTGGAGTGATTTATAAACAACAAGATGATCATGAACAGGCAATGCATTATTTTAAAGAAGCTTTAAAAATTGATCCTCAGCGGGCCGATTTTTACTATAATATTGGCAATGTTTATCGTTCTTTAAAGGATCCCAATGAAGCTATTGCTTATTACCAGGAAGCGATTAAAAAAAGTCCGGAATATGATCTTGCTTATAATAACCTGGGCATTACTTTACAAGATCTAAAGCGTTATGATGAAGCGGTCAATGTTTATCAACAAGGTTTGAAGTACGATCCCAATAATATCAAACTCCACTACAATTTAGGTGTAGCTTTTGAAAAGCTAGAAAAATCAGAAGATGCGATCAGAAGTTATCATAAAGTTGTTGAGTTTAATCCTAATTTTATTGAAGCCCACAATAATCTGGGGGTACTTTATGAAAAACAAGGGAATATTGAAGAAGCACGTAATTGTTATGAAGATGCATTAACTTTGGATGACAATTATATTAAAGCTAAAAACAATCTGGCATTACTGTATGAATCCACTAATGAACCAGACAAAGCCATTAATCTTTATTCAGAAGCCCTTTCAGTCGATCCTAATTATCAAGTTGCTTTAAAAAACCTGGGACGAATCTATTTAGCAAATCAGAAATTTATTGAAGCAGAAAATGTATATGAAAAACTCATTTCTATCAATGAAAATGATACTGAATCGCTCTATCATCTAGGCATGGTAGAAGAAAATCTCAATAAAAACCAGGCTATTGATATTTATCAGCGAATTTTAGAAAAAGAACCCAAAAATACTATAGCCCGGAAAGCCTTAGCTGATATTTATTTAAGTCAGGATCAAAAAAAAGCGGCCTTAAAAGAACTCAAAATCATTGAAAAAAATGATCCTGCTGATATTCATAATATGATTAAAATTGCTCAAATTGCCGAGAGTGATGATAATTATATTGATGCTATAAAAAGTTTGCAAAATGTTTTAGCTACCAATCCTGATCATAAAGATGCCCTTTTTCTCCTGGGTAATCTTTACATGAAAAACGGGGAAAACAATAAAGCTGTTAATATTTTTGAAAAATTAAAAACCATTGACCAGGATAATGAAGAAGTATCTTATAATCTGGCGGATGCTTATAAAAAAGAAGGGAAACTGGAAGAAGCAATTAAAATTATTGAGCCCCTTTTATCCTTGAATTCTCAAGAAGAAATGGATGAAAAACAACTGAATCAGTTTCAAGAAGTACTCAATATGTATGAAAATACCGTTCAGGATATCTATGAAAGTAATGAAAATAAAGGTCAAACCAACAGAGAGCTACTCTATGATTTAGACCTGGATAATCTGGATGAGGCAGAAACAGTTGAAGAGATCTCACGTAAGATCAAAATGAAAGAAGAGCAGGAACTTGCCGGCCTGGAAGATGAGAATATTCCTATTATTAATATTGGGGATTCCGAACCTGACTATTTTGTTGAAGAAGAAGATGAGCAGATAGAAGTAACAGAAGAGGAAGAAACAGAAAAAGAAACAGATGATATTGAAGAACTGAAAAAAAATACTATGTTGGGTCTATTGGATGATAATGAGGTTTATGATGACCGGAGAGAAAAAAAACGGTTGAGTTTTGATCATGATGAACCAATAGGCGGGCCGAATGCACCTAATTACCCTTCTCCTACCTTAAATAGAACTCAACCAGCCTCAACTGCAACTGCGCCACAGGACTTAACACCTCAAATCCAGGATGAAAATCCATTTGTTCAAACACAAGGGTCTAATCTTCAGAACCAGCCGGCAAATCAGCAATCTCTTGAGGAACAAATTAATAAAAAACTCACTGACTCTGTGAATCAATTAACTGAACAATTAGGTTCAGCTTTTGAAAGTATTAATCAAAAACTTGAGGGATCATTGCCTTCTGTTTCTTCTGCACCAGCTGATGGCCAAATGGTAAAACAGGAAAAAGAAACTATTTATTTTAAAGATAGTCATAATCCAGAAGAGATGAGTAAATATTATGATTTAACAAACGATTTTGAAAATGACACAAAAATTGATCATGAAATAGATAATATTTTAGACAATGATTTAAATAACCTGGAATCAGAAGTTCATAAAGAACAGAATTTAGAAATAACTGAAGAGGAAGAATCACCGCAATGGGATGATAATCTTTCAGATGATTTCGGCAAAGATTTTTTTCCTCAAAACAAGGAAGAAATCCAGGATAAAAAAAGTGGTCCGCAAATCGAATTAGAAGAACCAGAACCTATACCTGAAATAAAACCAGATTTAAAAGTGATAGAGGAAGATGAAGAGCTCGATTTTGATGATGAACCAAAAATAAAACTCGATGAGGAAATAATTGGCCCAAAAAGAGATGATGATATTATTCCGGGTTCTAAAAAAGGGGAACCACTCACTGCAGAAGAAGAAATTGCTGATACTTTGCCAAATCTCACGTTAGATCAAATAGAAGAAAATTCCTTTATGGATGATGATGAACTTCAATTGGAGCAGGATTTCGAAGATATTTTTGGGGATGAAGAAGCTGTTTTACCAGAAATGGAAGAAGACACTATCCCTGAAGAACCATCAGTTGACTTAGAAGATTTAGATGATGCTCAACCAGATTATGACCAGGATTATGTAAATGATTTTAACAATGTTCAGCTGGAAGACGAAGAACTTGCCTTTGCTGGGGATGATTTAATGGGCGATTTTAGTGCTGCAGAAGCAGATTTGTCTGATCAGGCAATTGAATTAGCTGATGAAGAGCTGGATTCTGATCTTCAATCATTTCCTGCAGCCGAATCAGCAGTTATGAACGAAGATGAAACATTGCCGGCTGCTGAAGCAAAATCACCTCTTGTTTCTCATGAAGAAGAAGAGTTTACTGAAGACCCTTCTAAAATCTTTGACGCTATTGAAGAATTATTAGATGAGTCTATTGATGATGATTTTACCAGTGATTTGCCGGATTTTGATAAAATAGATCAGGAATTATCCAAGTTAGGCAGTGCATTTGATGAACTGGCTCAAGTACCTCAACCTGCAGAAGCAAAAGACCACTCAAAAGCAAATGAAACAGAATCAGATTTAGAACTACCACAATTTACTGATCATGATTTAGAATTGATTGGTGATGATAGTAAAGAAAAAATTGCAGACCAGCCAGAGATAACTTTAGAGGATGAAGAATTAGAGCCAGTAGAGAGTAAACCCTTAGAGCTTCCAGAATTCGATTTAACTGAAGATGTTGATCAAAGTATTAGTGATTCCTTTGAAGATGTTTTTGATGAAGATAAATTAGAGTCCATGCCTGATCCTTTTGGGGATATTGACCATTTTCCCAATCAAGAAATCTCACCTTTTCATCAAGTCAATCAAGATGAAAATAACCAGCTCGAAACTCCAGAAACAATAGAACCTGAGATTCAGCCGCAGCAGACGGCTCCTTTAGCTGATCAAAAAGGAGAGGCTTTTCCCAATCAAGCTGATTTACCTGACGTGACTCCCGGTACTTCTGATATCGAAGAAGTAGATCTGGATGAGTTCCCTCCTCAAGTAGAAACTGAACAGCCACCAGCTGCTGAGCAAATTGATGAAATCGAACCGGTTGATAAAGAAATTGAAGAACTCATAAACAAACATAAGGCAGAAAAAACCACTTCTCCTCAAGAAAAAAAAGATCAAAAAACTTACCCGCTAGTGGAAAACAACCCTATCAAAGAGATAGAAGTCAATAATAAATCACTTTCCATTACTACACGAGTTATTAAGGGGATTGAGATTGATTTTTTTGATGAAATAAAATGATGCCTCAACGGTTAAGTTAAGAATTTAGCGGTTCCTGCAGAATCACCCTAAACCGGCGGAAATTCGTTCCATTCTTTATTGATACAATTATGCTGCCGATTGGTTGATAGGAGTTTGCTATTGAAATTTCCTGTTATTTTAAGAGCAAGCAATCATTTTGAGGCATTTATTCCTGGTTGACAAATTTAATATATTTGCTTAGTATTTATTTTATTTCATTTTTTCTGGAGGGTTTTGTGAAGTTTTTTGTAAAGATGGTTTTGTATTTTCTGATGATTTTTCTGATTATCGGTTTTATTGGTGTTTTTTTGTCTAATGCTTCAATGGGGATTAAGATATTTGGTTTGGTTTGCGGAATGATTGTTTTGATTGCTTTAGCTAACAATGTTTATCAGACTTATAAAAAATTGCATCAAAAAAAATAACTTTTAGTTATTTAAGCTGCCCTGTTTTCCATAAAGTGTATCTATTTGACAGCAATAACTTTTTAGACTCTTCACTATGTTATTAAAGCAAAAAATAATATTATGAGTCCGCTCTTTTTCCTCATAAATCTCCTGTTAATTAATTTCACTCTCTACACGACTGAAGAAGAGAAAAAGTTCCCAATTTTTTTTAAAAATATGATTTTTTTTTGAAATATAAGTTTTATTTTTTAAGAGCTGGAATTTCTTCTTTAATAAAATCAGCAC
>JAKSBL010000258.1 GCA_022361115.1 Spirochaetota bacterium
CAGCCTGTTGACCCGGAGGCAGCTGGAGTACCATTGCCAGTAAAAACAAAAGGCTTGTTAACCCCAGACCATGATTTTGTTTTGACTTTAGGGAGTGTAAAACTGGAAATCCCAGCCGGAGCAGTTACAGAAGAGGTAGAGATCAGTATTGAAAAGTTGTCTGAAGTAGAAGATTTAAACACCGGAATGAATAATGTGACAGGTGTAACTTCCGGTTATCGTTTTTTACCGTCCATGGAGTTTTTAAAAGATATTCAGATCAGCCTGCCTTATGCTAAAGATCAGATTACCAATGGTTTTGAACTGGCTAACCTTTCTACCTATTATTTTAATGAACAATCCTTTATGTGGGAACGGGTTGAGAAGATATCTATGGATGAAAAAGCAGGTTTGATCACCAGTAAAACCAATCATTTTACAGATTTTATCAACTCTACTTTAAAGCTGCCGGAAAGTCCCAAACCTTTGAGCTTTAATCCTAATTCTATTAAAGATATGAAAGCAGCCAATCCTTTGAGCGGGATACCCCAATTAAAGGGTTTGGAAGCGAATAACCAGGGGAGTGGCAACTTTAGTCTTGCTTTTACTCTGCCTGCTGGAAGAAACGGGATGACACCGCAGCTGGGTTTAAGCTATAACTCAGACATTTCTAATGGCTGGCTGGGAGTCGGGTTTGATATTAATATCCCCTGTATTACCATTGATACCAAGTTTGGATTACCCAAATATGACGGCAATGATACTTATGTGCTTAACGGCCAGGAACTGATTGCAGCAGGCAGCGGGAGATACCGGACCAGAGTTGAAGGTGCTTTTGAAAAGATCACTAAAAGCGGCAATACTTTTACAGTGATCAGTAAAAACGGAACCCAAACTCTTTATGGAACCGGCAGTTCTAATTTAAATAACTTTAAGTTCTATATCAGCCAGGTGATTGATCCTAACGGCAATACTATTAATTATGACTATACTCATGATTCAGGTTATTTGTATTTAACCCGGATTCGTTATACTGGTCATGTCAGTGACAGCAGTGATTTAGGCAAATATGTTGTTGATTTTATCAATGAAGACCGTGAAGACCGGTCAATTGACTGCCGTGGAGGCTTTGAGTCAAAGTTAGGCCTTCGTTTAAAAGAAATCCAGATCCGTTATGTTAACACTGTAATTCGGAAATATGTGCTTACTTATAAAGAGGGGGGCAATGATTTTAAAAAGTCCTGTATTGAGCGTTTTTCTGAAATAGCTTATGATGAGTATGGGACGGAAGAGGAGTTTTACAGCTATGGCTTTGATTATTATGGGATGCCTGAAGGGAATGAGTTTGGTGATACAGAAAAGTGGGCAATTAGCGGCGGCACCAAATACCAGACCAAAGCTTTAACCACCTCTCATAGTATTGGCGGTGGCGGAGGCTTGTATTTTGGAGTTGGTGTGAATATTACTGATACCTTATCTGTTGGGGGCGGCTTGAATCTGGGGTTTCAAATTGACACAGGTTTTGATGAAACCATGTTTATAGACATTAATGGCGACAGCCTGCCGGATATGGTTGGTAAAACCAATGGCCGATTAGAAGCTCTGGTTAATAACGGCAATGGCGGATTTGATTATGTTTCTTATAGTGATGCCGCTTTTTCTGCCTTGTTTAACCAGTCCTTAACCCCTTCTTTCAGTATTGGCGGAAGTCTGGATATGGGAGTTGCAGAGGTGGTTTCCATCAATGGGAATGTAGGAGGCAGTTTTAACTGGGCTAATGCTTTAAATAAGTTTACAGATTTAAATGGTGACGGCATTATTGACTTTATCCCCTCAGTTTCAGCCAGTTCTTTTAAACGGGGAACCTGGAGAAAAGGGCAAGGTTTTTTTGATTTTAAAAACACCAGTTATGCCTCACACTCTTCTTCAGTGGTGAGTATTGACTCTGGAATGGACAGTGCTGGTGTATCCGGCCAATCTGATGAAGGTGATAATGTTGATGTGGAAATTAGCGACTTAACAGCAGCTTATCACTTACTAGACCCGGTAGTCAAATGGAAAGCCTATCATGGGGGTAATTTAAGGGTAACCGGAGCAATTGAAAAAACAGATGATCCTCTGTTTGCAGACAGCAGTGATTTAGCAGATCAAGACGGTGTTGTCTTTAATATTTACCATAAGAGTGATTCTCTTTATGAAAAGATTTTAACAGACACAGGAACAATAGAGAGTTTTGATTTAAGTGTAGAAAATGTTGAAAAAGACTCAGCTCTTTATTTTAAGGTCAATGGTAAAGATAATATTGTTAATGATACGGTTCATTTAGATCCAGTGATCCAGTATGAGAGTATTGATTATTTTGATGATTTGTCAGATTATGATGCAGCCTATATTACCAGTTCCTATAGCCCTGATGTTTTTAATAAAATAGTGTCAAAGATTACTGAACCAGATTATGTTGATTTTTTAAGGGATAGAGCCTTTGAAAAAATAACAGAAACAGTTGATATTGATGGGATCCCCACCCAAGTGGTAAAAAGTTATGACCTGAACACTTTAAGCCGGAAAGACCTGGAAACTCTCACCCGTATTTTTGTCAGCTATGGTATTGTTATTCCTAAAAAGTTAAGTAAAACAACTTTTGAAAACATATTAGCCAGTAACCCAAGAATGAGTGATGTTGAGCTGAATGTAGATGAAGTAACCGATGAATATTTTCCGGAAATAAAAGATATTGATCATTATCACTTTATTAAGGCTTATCGATTAGATAGTATCAATAAATATTATCAACTGGATGCAGGTTATTTGGCAGAGATAGGAGCTGAATATTTTTTTGACCTGCTTTTAGAGAGCAATGATGTTTATAGTGAAGAGGATTTACTTTTGTTTAGTAAAGGGATTAAAAATTATGCAGTTTATCAAGATACAGCCGGGTATTATATTCAAACCAGTAAAGCAGGTTATAGTCATGGTTATCATATCTTAAAAGTCAGTGATGCAGATCAGATTGGTCAGATTAGTGAAAGAGGTGTATTATTTGAAACGACCCAGGATGAAGATGGAATAATCCTGGAAAGAAAGTGGCTGAAAGACAAGGGATTGAGTGAGGCAGTGTTAACAGTAGAAAAATCTGGAGTGCTGACAGAAGAATTGATATCTGTAGAGCGTAATGATTACCGGGTTACCCTTTTAAATGAAAATAGTGATTATATCAAACGCAATACTATTAATGAATCTGGTCTACCTTTGTTTTTTAGCAGTGATGAAATGGCAGATTTATTGATTGCCATTGATGATCTGGATGTGAGTGTGAGCAATGCTGGTAAAGCTCTGATCAGAAGTCATTATCAGCAGGTTTTAGGTGATTTGAGCGACAGTAATTATTACCTGGTTGAAACACTTACTTCATCGAATCTGTCAGAACTGCAGTCTCTGTTAAGTGAATTACAGATCATAGGCAGTTCCTTACCGGAAAGCATTTATTATGAGACTTATGTGAGTTTACGGGAATCAGAAATTCCTTTAAGCTTTACAGAAACGTTTTTTGTGGACACCCTGTTATCAGGCGTGATTGATCCTGGATTGGAAAGTGTTTTACTGGCTAGTTATGCTCAGGATGCAGACAATACCAGTGATACAGATTATTATCTTGACAGTTTTATTGACTTTAGTGCTAAAGAAAGCCTGGTTATGCTTTTTAGTGAACTGAATGTTATTAGTTATTGTTATGATAAATCCGGTGAATATTATGTGTTACGTCCAGGAAGTGAAAGCCCGGCGTTAGAGGCATCTTTAGAATCCATGGGTCTGATTCATTATACAGGAATCATCAATGAATTGATTTTTTATGAGACAGGTTCTTATGCAGCAGAGGAAGAGGCTTATTCATCACAAAATGAAGATGAAGTGAGTTATTCGAGTTTAGAGGTTAATAAACATGGTTTGACCAGTTATATTTTACTGCCAGAGTTAAATGATGAGCTTTCTATTGTTTTGGTTAAAGAATATATTCATGTATTTAAATTGTCAAATGACTTTCATTCCTCAGATTTGACCATGGTAGAGTATTCAGGAGTTATTGGTGGACCTGGGATGAGTGAGTCAGAAGCAGAAGCACGTGGTGAAGAAGAACAAGGTAAAATGTCTGATCATCTGGCCGAGATAGAGAGTCAGAAATCTTTGATTAAGGAATACTTTTCCGGTGGTGTGTATAACTGGTATTATGGAGAATGGAATGGTAATAAATCGTGGTCTGAAAATGCCTTAGGTTTAGAGGATGAATATGCGAAAAACTTTATGCGCATGAGTTATACCTCAGAGACAGGTCATGTTAAAGGTTTGGATACTCTTGATCAGCAGGACGGGTCATCCAATGGCCGGGTTAATCCCTGGGGAAAAGATATGTGGCATGGAACAGACTCCAGTTATCAGGATGGAGGTTTTGATGAAAACGGCAATCAGTTAAAGGTGAGTAAAAACTATATTTCTTATGTTGGAAAAGACAGTAGTGGTCAGATTGTGTTTTGTCCTTCTCAAGTAGGCGGCGATACGATAAACCAACTGCCGGCTTTACAATCAGAATCTATTGGTTTGGATAAAGTCAACTTTTTGTCCAATAGTTTTACAGCTGGAATCAATACAGGCGGCGGTGTTACTCTCAAAGGTAAAGTTGTATCCGGAGGATTGTCTGTCACCTATAACAAAGGTTTTTCTATCTCTTACAAAGACTTAATGGATATTAATGGAGACCGTTATCCTGATCAATTACATATGCCTTTGGGCAGTAGTTCTCTGGATGTGATTTACAATAAAGATGGTGGTGGTTTTGCCAGTCATGATTCAGTTGGTGGTTTATTTAAAAACCTGCGTCAGCTGGATAATTCTACACTTTCCTTTGGGACCTCTTGCGGAGCCTCAGCCGTTACTTCAGAAACCATACCTTCAGCAGATGCAGAATCCGTTAAAATGAAGGTGAATAAAGGACCTTCCTGGGGAGGTTCTATTAGTTTTGGCGGTGGTTATTCGAGAAAAGTTATTGATTTTATGGATATCAATGGTGATGGTCTGGCAGATCATGTGATGAGAAATGATTCAGCAACGATTGCCTTAAATACCACTACTGGCAGTGATTATAGTGTGAGGTTAAATACAGGTAATGGTTTTACCCCTCATACCTGGTCAGTTAGTGATGCACAAGCTTCCAAAGGGATTTACTCTGACCTGACCCATTCTAATACTATGAGCGGGAGTTTAAGTTTTAATGTGGGCAATAGTACACCAATGAAGTCATCTGGAACAGTTGGTTTTAACAGCAGTCTGGCAGTTTCTGTATCTGGTACCAGTGTTTCTGAAGATATGATTGATATCAATGGGGACGGCCTCTTAGACAATGTTGAAAAAGATGGGAATACTGATTATTTTGTGGTCAGGTATAATATGGGTGACCATTTTAGTGATCCGGTAAACTGGAAAACTCCTGGTAATTGGAATAGTGGTGATGGTTTTATGCTTGAAAACTATATGTTTTCCTTTTTAGACAGCCTGTTAAACACTTTAACTGATGGCCGGCATGTTGCAGCTGCTAATGAAAATAACTTGCTATCCTGTAGTAATCAGCTGCGGACCAGGATGTCGGAAAATGCCATGGGAACCAATTATAACCTGATGGGAGCTACAGATACCATTAGTTACTCTTCCAGCTTTGGTTTTACTATTGGTGCGACTATCCCGGTGATGATCAAGTTTATGAGTTTTATGAACATTGTTTCCCTTTGTTTGTATATCAATCCTAATATGAGCTTTGCCTACAGCCAGTCTTCTGCTCAATTATCTATGACCGATATTAATGGTGATGGTTTGCCAGACCGGGTTTTTAAATATGGACTGGAGAATGTATTTCGAGTTCAGTTAAATAAATGCGGGAAAGTTGGGTTGTTAAAAACCATAACCACTCCCTCTCACGGCAAAATCCTTTTAGACTTTGCTATTACTCAAAATACAGTGGATATGCCTAATGCCAAATATGTGTTAACTAAAGTAGTAAGAGATGACGGCGGGATTGAAGGAAATATTATAGATGAAAATACTATTGCCGGCAAGGTTTATACCACGACTTTTGAGTATGGCAAAGGTTTTTATCATAGAAAAGAAAGAACTTTTTATGGTTTTGATTCTGTGATTACCAGAAATGCAGATGATCCTAATCAGACCTATACAGAAGTGTTATATGATCTGGATCATTATTATTCAAAAAACCTGGCTAAAAGTACCACTTTATTTGCTGGAACTAAAATACTGCAGGAACAGATCAATGAGTATGATTATCGTTATGTTGATCAGGCAGGGATTCAGGCAAGTCTTGATCCTTCTGCTTTTTATAATGCAGAAACAGAAACTTTTGATCATGAGAAACTGTCTGTTTTCCCAATGTTGACAAAAACTACCACAGTTAATTATGATCTTAATAGTAGTGAAAGTATTACCACTGTTATGGAAATTAGTGGTTATGATGATTATGGCAATGTCACCACTGTTTATGACTATGGGAGTGACACAACCACTGAAGATGATATTTATATTGAACTGGCATATCATGAAGATACAGGAAACTATATTGTTGGCAGTCCGGATAGTATGGTTGTGAGAGCTGGTTATCAACATGGGCCGGTTTTAAGACAACGAAGTGCCAGTTTTGATACTAAGGGTAATATGACAGAACTGGTACAGTATAACACGACTGGTAATTCTGTTTATACCTTGAGTTATGAACCAGTATATGGGAATTTGGTGAGCATGACTGATCCTAATGGTTATTCTATCAGTTATGGTTATGAGACTGAATTAAATACTCATATAAACCGGATAACAGATTCTTTTGGGTTGACTTCAACTGTGGATAGTTATAACTATCTGTTAGGTGTAGAAACCAAAACCACAGATACCAATGGTTCTTGTTTTGAGTATGATTATGACCATTTTGGGCGTATGAAGAGTGTTTGGACAGATTATGACACAGGAGTTATTGCTGCTGTGAGTTTTGAGTATTATCCAGATGAGTTTCCGTCCCGAGCAGTGACTCATAACAAAACCTATTATGCAGCAGATAATGATGAGGTGATTAAAACAGTAATCATTGTAGATGGGTTAGGCCGGAGTATTCAAACGAAAAAAACCGGTACAGTTTTGGAAAAAGGCAATACCACTCCAACAGAAGGGATGAATATCAGTGGAGTTGTGTTATTTGACCTGATGGGCAGAGCTAAGCAGCAGGGCCAGCCTTTGTTTCAGCCTGGTGAAGACCTTGATTACTGGAGTGAAGCAGGAGTTATCCATCCAACAATCAATACCTATGATGCATTAGGCAGGGTAACTGAAACTCTTCTGCCGGATGAGAGTTTGATTCAAACTGATTATGCAATTGATACTGGCCTGTTTAAAACCACAGTGACAGATCCAAAGGGTAATCAAAAGATAAGTTATGCTGATGTGAGAGAAAACATTATTCAGGTTGATCAGTTTAATCAGGGCAGAACCATTACAACCAGTTATGAATATGACCTGCTTGGTCAAATCACCCAGGTGATTGATACACAAGGCAATACCACTTCTATCACCTATGACCTTTTGGGCAGAAGGACCAGTATTGACAATCCAGATATGGGCTTGGTAGAGTATTTTTATGATGCAGTCGGCAACCTGACTCGAAAAGTTGACAATAATTTGAGAAGCAAAGGTCAGGTGATTGAATACATTTATGATAGAAACCGTTTGGAAAAGATTGATTACCCGGAAAAACCAGATGATCAGGATGTTACTTATACTTATGGAACCAGTGCAGCAGCAAACAATGCCGGCCGGATCATTCGGCTGCAGGATGAATCAGGTATTACTGAGTTTGAATATGGTATTTTAGGTGAACAGGAGAAAATCACTAAAACCTTAAACCGCCTGATCCCTGGTAAAGATGCCCTCACTTTTGAGTCCTCTTATACCTATGATTATCTGGGCAGAATGAATACTATTACTTATCCTGATGGTGAAGTATTGACTTATACTTATAACAGAGGCGGACAGATTGAGAGTGTCAGAGGTGAACATCGCGGATTTATCTTTGATTATGTGAAACAAATCTCTTATGACCAGTTTGGTCAGAGAGTTTATATTCAATACGGCAACACCAATCAGGTGGGGAATAATGATGTTGAGACCTGGTATACTTATGATGAAAAAGCCAGGTGGCTGACCCATTTAAAAACCACGAATAGTAGTGGTGATGTTTTTCAGGATCTTACTTATGAGTTTGATAAAGTGGGTAATATCAGCCGGATCACTAATATTGGCAGTGGCAGAGAAGTGGTTCAGGCCTTTACTTATGATGATTTATATCAGTTAACAGGAGCACAAGGGACTTATACACAGACAGGAGCATTGACCAAAGTCAATACTTATACTCAGAGCTATCAATATGATGATATTGGGAATATGACCA
>JAKSBL010000358.1 GCA_022361115.1 Spirochaetota bacterium
CCATTTTTAATCCTTGCATCATTTGCATAACCAGCTTTTATCAATAAAGACATGATTAATCCTGTATAATAGGGTGCATACTGTTCTCCAATGATTCCCCGTATATCACCTTCTGCGGTTTGACAGGAAAAAATATATTCAGCTGCTTTCCTGATTGATTCATGAGTTGAATTCAATTCGTACATTTCAATCAATTGTGAAAAATATTTAAATGTCTCAAACAGGTCGTAATTCACAGCAGGTGCTTTTTGGCGGTTTGCTGATTTCGATCTCCAAAACCCAGATGGTTCTTGTTTTTTTAAGAGCTTCCTAGGAGTTTCTAAATTCCAAATTGTCAATATAGCAGGGGTTTGTTCTTCGAGTAAGTCTCTTTTAGCATAATAGATGATTGCTTGATTATCAGAATCCAGAAGAGGCTTAATAGGATTGTATTTTAATAAACTTGTCCAAGATTTCATATTCTTATCTTCAAGTCACTTTGTAAAACCTTAACCTAAGTCAAATTATCGGCTGAACTGGAGATTGTCTAAAACAGCAAATCCCACAAAAATCCTGTCCAGCCTGGCCGATAACGACGGTTGAGATGTAAGTGCAGTATTTTTTTGCTCTTGACTTTCTAATCTTTTTTATTCGTTAATTATTTCTTTAATTTTGTTATACAATAAATTGGGATTACTCAACATGACTAAATGGTCACTTTCAATATCAATAATATTTGTAATATTTAGATTTTTTGCCATTTTAGTTTGAAGATTTTTATTAATTGTTTTATCTTTCAGCAATCTAATATATGTCTGAGGAATATCAATAGAATAATCCCAATTTATTTTTTCGTTAAAAATACAAATGGGCTCAGCAATTAAATGTTGTGATTTTACATATTCTGTAATATTTAAACTCGAAGTATTGCAAAAATATGAAATAAAGTATTTTGCTTCTGTTCCAATATGTACTTTATCTTTTTTAACTTGTGATTTTACAAAAGAATTCAACATCAATTTTTGTAAAAATGGAAAAGAATCAATTGCATTAGTATTGTCTTTAGGAAGATTAGAAGCAATATAAATCACATGTTCAACTTTCTGTCTCAACTGCTGAGCAACTAAGGCTGCCAGTAATCCTCCGATTGAATGACCAATTAAAACAAGTTTTTCAAAACTATGTTCATTGATTTGTTTAATAATATTATTGGTGCAATCAGCCAGAGAAGATGATAGTCTTGAGTTCAATGTAATCTATAAAAACACGGCTTAAAAAAGCCGTGTTTTTTGTTTTTGAAGAAGTTTATGTTTAATCAATAATCGGTTTTTTCAATAGGAACAACATACCGCTTGTTACCAGAGTACCGATTATAATTGCTAAACCATAAAAAACCAGATTAGTCACTGCATTTGGAATGGGTAATACAAAGATACCGCCATGAGGAGCTAATAATTCACAGCCAAACAGTAATGATAAAGCGCCTGTTACAGCAGAACCAACCATGATACTAGGTATAACTCTAAACGGGTCTTTAGCTGCATAAGGAATTGCGCCTTCAGTGATGAAGGAAATTCCTAATACAAATGCAGCATTTCCTGCCTCATGCTCATCTATTGTAAATCTGTTTTTAAACAGTTTCGTTGCCAATGCCAGGCCCAGAGGTGGAGTCATACCAGCTGCCATAACTGCTGCCATTGGACCGTAAAGATTACTGCCTAACAAACCTAC
>JAKSBL010000462.1 GCA_022361115.1 Spirochaetota bacterium
AATATCTTTTTTGGTATTACAGGATATCAAAATAAAAATAAGCAGAACAAAAAGAAACAAGGTTTTATTCATATCATTCATTGTTCACTTGAATTTTTTTAATTAGGTCTTCACAAATCCTTTGAGGAACACTATCAATTACATTTCCTCCTAAACGGAGAATATCTTTGATCAAAGTACTCCGTAAATAAAAATATTTTTGATCAGTAATGATAAATACAGTCTCTACATTTTCATTTAAACCACGATTGGTCATTGCCATTTCAAATTCATATTCAAAATCAACTAGAGGTCTTAATCCCCTGATAATTACCTGAACTTCCTTTTGCTGACAATAATCAACTAACAGCCCATTAAAACTATCGATATCTACCCGATCATCTAATTGATATTCTTTTAAAACATCCTCAATTTGCGATCTTCTTTCTTCCAGATTAAAAAAGGTTTTTTTTTGGGTATTTTTTGCCAGCAAAATGGTAATTTTATCAAATATTTTCAAGCTTCTTTGTAAAATATCAATATGTCCATAAGTTAATGGATCAAAAGTGCCTGGATAAATGGCTTTTTTCATCAATTCTATTCTCCACTCATTGTTTTATTCTTTGATGAGATATTTTCCATCCTGATAATGATACAATTTTTTATCCAGAACTTCTACTGCTTTTTGCAATTGTAAATCATAATCCAGATCATAAATTTCATTATTATTTTGTGATATATTTAAGGCATTTCTTAATAAACGTCGAAGAATGCGGACTGGTAATTTATAGCCATCAGCAATCATCTTATCAATAAAATTCATTTTCTGTTTTTCTGTTGGTTGAGGATTTTTCTCTACAAACTCATCTATTATATTGTCTTTAAATACCTGACTCAATATTTCGTTTTCTTCATCTGATAATTCCGGTTCCGGCACATTGATGTGGGGTTCAATTCCAATACCATCAATTGAGATGTCAGATGGAGTATAGTATTTGGCAATAGTAAATTTAAAGCCATCTTTTCCCATAATCCGGATAGTTTGTACCGAACCCTTACCATAGGTTTTTTCACCAATTAAAATACCCCGTTGATGATCCTTCAGTGCACCAGAAAATATTTCTGAAGCACTTGCTGAGGCATTATCGATTAAAACTATAACAGGTATATCTTTGGGCACTATTGTACCAAAAGGGGTTGCGCTTGCTACTTCATTGCCGGATACATCTCTCCCTTTTGTAGAAACAATAATCCCTTCATCTTGAAAAAAATCTACAATATCAATAACTTCTTCCAGTAATCCACCTGGATTAAAACGTAAATCAATAACTATTCCTTCAACTTGATTTTTTTTAAATTCCCGTAATACTTTTTTCACATTTTTAGCCGTTGTTCCAGCAAATTGAGAAATTCGTAAATAGCCATACTGGTCGTCTATAGTTGTATGTCGAACTGTTGGGACATCAATTAATGCTCTTTTCAATTCAGCCTCATATTTCACATTATTTCGTAAAAATTCTATTTTTACTTTAGTTCCAGGTTCTCCTCTTAGTTTTTTAGCAGCATCTTCTACAGTAATTCCCTTTGTGGATTCTCCCTCTACTGAAATAATCATATCACCGGACTGCAGCCCTTTACGGAAAGCAGGGGATCCTTCAATCGGTGAAACAACTACAATAAAGTCATCCTTTTGTGAAATAATCATTCCCACTCCACCAAATTTACCGGTTGAAGTTTCCCGCATTTCTTTCATATCTTTTTCATTTAAATATACAGTATGAGGATCATCTAAAGCAGACAGCATCCCTTCAATAGCACCATTTATTAAAACCTCTTCATCTATTTTTTCTTCATCCACATAGTTCTTTCTTAGAGTTTCTAACACACTTTTTAACTTTCTCACATAAAATGAATCAATATCTGAATTACCTGCACATGCTGAGGGGACAAAAACTCCAAATAGTAACACTAATAATAAAATGGATACAGTCATCATCCAGATAAATCTTTCTCGTAACTTCATCTTAATAACACTCACTTTCTATCGTTTTATAAAATAGGATAAAAGTAACATTTTTGTTCACGTTTGTATAGAAATGTTTTTTTAAAATATATCTTTACAAATCATGAGCATTTTACTAACCTCTATATAAATTTATAATACAAACTGCATGAAAAAGCAAATATGATAAAAAGGTTTACAGTTAATTTTATTAAGGAAATAACATGTTTAAAGAAATAAGCAATGAAATGATAAAAGGAATGAAATATTTAGAGAAACTTGATGCTCAAGATAGATTAGATGGAACAGAAAGACTGAAACGCTTGAGACAAATCCCTCCTGAAACTGGAAAACTGATCACTTTACTAGCAGCCAATGCACCAGATGGAGAAATGATTGAAGTAGGAACCAGTGCTGGTTATTCCACCATGTGGTTATCATTAGCAGCAAAAGAAAAGCAAACTAAAATTCACACTTTTGAATTACTTCCTGAAAAAATTAAACTGGCTAAGGAAACATTTTACCAGGCACAAATAGAGCAATGGGTCCACTTAATTGAAGGAGATGCATTACAAAATTTAGATTTAATTAATACTATTAGCTTTTGTTTTTTAGATTGTGAAAAAGAACTATACCTACCTTGCTGGTCAATTATTTCGTCAAAAATGATCACAGGAGGAGTCTTAATTGCAGATAATGTTATCAGCCATCAGGCTGCATTACAACCTTTTATTAATAAAGTTTTGAATGATTCCCTTTTTGACAGTGTGATTGTCCCTATTGGCAAAGGTGAACTGATTTGTAGAAAGAAATAGTTAATATATAACCTTCCTGAAGGAAAAGCAATTGACAATTAGGAAAGAAAATGATATTCAAAAGGATACTGTAAAAGTTCCTACACTTTACTAATATTCCAAAAAATTGATAAATGCTATCAGTTTTGATAAAAAATTTGAGGTTTAAGTTATGAGTGATAAAAAGAGTAAAGAAAGTTTTTCCTTTCGAAGTTTAATGATTTATACAATTGTAATTCTTATTGTTGTAGCTTTTATTGCAGGAGGCGGTGTTATTGCCGGAATTGAACAATTCATAACTTCTTTAAACCGTGATGTTATTGAGAATGAAGATGGCACTATTTCCATTCCTTCAGAAGCACAGGTTAGCCAAAACAAAGATAAAAGTAATGTATATCTGGCTAAAGTCAAAGATCAAAAGATTGTTTATGGCCGGGATGATACATTTAACAGAACCTTACAATATTATCTGAATAATCCTCAAATTCAACTACAGGAAAGAATAACTTATGCCAGGTTTATATTTAACCAGGAATTAAATAAAATCATAGGCATGTTCAACGCTCGAAAAATGGGAATTCATATTTCTCAACAAAAGCTTAATCAGGAAGTTGGTAAGCGCTATTACAGCCCTGATGGTGCGGTGAATTATGAGGCTATGAAAGACGATTTAAACAGAGTGAATCAATTATCAAAAAAGGTAATGCAGGATCTGCTCTATGAGAACTATGAATTCGATTATTTTAATGGTTTACCGATTGATGAAGATGAAATAACTTATAAATATAAGTTAGCAGAAGAAAAAATCAATGTTTCTTATATCAACATCAGTCATGATGATGTAACTAATGAAGTGATTGAAAATTATTTTACTGAGAACAAAGATAAATATCAGACTTTTAAAATGACAAAATTAATTTTTAATGATGAAAGTAAGGAAGAAGCAGAAAAAGCATTAACCGAAATACTTGCTGAACCAGAGCGATTTATTGAAATCAGTAACAATTTAACTAATGAAGAAAAAGCAATCAATCTGATCTATGATACAGAATATACTTTATATAACAATCTTGAAAATGATGAAATAAAAGCACTGGCTGTTAAAACCGAAGAAGGTAAAATTGGCCAGCACATCGTTCCCATAAATGATATTGGTTATGCTATCATCCGGATGGATGATAAAGATTATGGTAATATATTTGATAGTCAAGTAAATTATCAAGTAAAAAAAGATTATGTTACTGCCAATCTGGATTCAATAAAAGCGGCCAACCAGACAAAAGCAGATAGCATTTACCAGATGATATTAACTGATTCAGAAAATGGTTTTGCCAATGCAACCGTTTCCTATCAGGTAGAAAAAGAAGTAGCCGAAAATGTTACTTTTATGAGCTATGGCATTCCAAACGTTCATCCTGATTCTACTGACGACCTAAATTTTATGGTCTCTCTTTTTAAAGCTGAACCAGAAACAGTTATCCCACCTTATGAATACGATAATGGTTTTATGATTTTTAAAGTGGGTACAAAAACTCAATTAAACGATGAGAAAAAACGTTTTTTAACTTCAATTAAA
>JAKSBL010000636.1 GCA_022361115.1 Spirochaetota bacterium
GCCGGTTTTTTATTTAAAAATCATATTCAATGGATTTTCTGGGGAGATGCTTTAACAGCATTTGTTGCATTTATTCTCATTTTATGGTTTGTTCCTGAAACAAAACCAGACGAAAAGGCAATTTTGGAAAAGGCGGCTAACCCAGCTAGCGGAGAAAAAGGGGAAACAGGAAATACTCTTGTGGTTTTTTTTAGAAGACCATTTTTAGTAACTTTTTCTCTCTTTATTGCCATTTGTGGATTTATCTACAATCAACACGGTTATACCTTATCACTGCAATTAAATGACCTCTTTTTAGGAGATGGGGCAAAAATCTATGGTTATATCATGTCCTGTAATGCAATTACTGTATTACTCTTAACCACCCTGTTAACGTATTTAACGAGAAAAAATACACCAATCATCAATGTGAGTATTGCTGTTGTTTTTTATGCAATAGGTTTTGGGGCCCTTTATTTTGTACAATCGATTTTTTTCTTTTTAATAACGACTATTATCTGGACAGTTGGGGAAATTTTGGTATTTATTAACTATCAGGTTTATGTAGCCGAACATACTCCTATAACCCATAGAACCCGGTTTAATGGAGTATTGCAAATGATTATGGGAATTTCCATGTTAGCCAGCCCTTTATTATCTGGTTATTTATCCAAATGGTTTGGATTAAACAATATTTGGATTATTGTTTTTTTCTTAGCCTTGTTAGTATCCTTGGGATTAATAATCCAATATCAAATTGAGAAAAAAACGGGTTCAATAAAAAAAGCAGTTCCCGTAAAAAACTAGGAGATTAAAATGCCTTTACCAGAAGCAGATAAACTCATTACCCAGCCCCAAATTTCTTTTAGTTTATCACCTGTTCACAATTTCCTGAACACACTGATGTTATTAGTCAAGGGAAACACATTATCTGGAATTCATCCCTGGATACTAGATGTTTTGAAATCCATGCCAAAAGAATTATTTGAAAAAAACAAGCAAATCACAATCGGTTTTTTCTATGCCCTGACTCCGGACCGAGACTGGCCGAGTGTTGAAGAATACCTGGATTACATGAAAAATGAAAATCCGGAAATTTTTATTGATAAAATACTAAATGCTTATTCTTATTATGGATCGGGATTAGAGTGTTACGGGGGCTTAAGAGATGCTTCCTGTCCATTAAAAAAATATAACAAAGAAGAAATTTTATCATCTGAGCAAAATTTCCTCATTTTTTTATCTAGCCACTATCAAAACAAA
>JAKSBL010000054.1 GCA_022361115.1 Spirochaetota bacterium
TTCCTTTTCTTCTGTATATTGTTAATAGATCTGTAGATTATTATTTTTATGGATGAGTTTTGTCATGAAGAAAAATCGATTGATTTTGTTGATTTTAATTATGATTTTGTTCTTTGGAGGATTTTTTATCATCCTAAATCAAATCCAGCTAAATTTAAAAACCAATGAGAATGCTCAGTCAGAAGAAGAACAAAAAGAGTTAAACCACCCTATATTCATTGAAACCATGAAATCTGTCGGATATCCAGGTAGCAGTTTTGTAATTGAAAAAAAACTGGCTAATGGATCAAATTACCAGCAAATGATTGTTTCCTATTTATCTGAAGGGTTAACAATTTATGGTTTGTTAACTATTCCGTTGTCAAGAAAACCAGAAAAGGGATTTCCTGCTATTGTATTTATACATGGTTATATTCCGCCCCGTCAATATTCGACTACCGGGAATTACCCTACCTATCAAGCTAGATTAGCCAGGGCAGGATTTATAACGTTTAAACCAGATCTCAGAGGGCATGGTGATTCTGAAGGAAGTCCAGTAAGTGCTCATTATTCTGAAAAATATGTGGTTGATACTCTGTATGCTATTTCCTATTTAAAGGGCCATGAAGATGTTAATCCAGAACGGATCGGTTACTGGGGACATTCTAATGGTGGAGAGATTGGCCTGCGGGTAGTAGTTATTTCTCCTGATATCAAAGCCGCATCTTTTTGGGCGGGTGTAGTGGGAAGCTATGAAGATATGTGGGTAACCTATAATGAACAGATTCCTTTTCTTTATAATCGTTATAATCCTCTGATTGTTCAATACGGCTTACCTGGAACCAATCCTGATTTTTGGGAAAAAGCAGATCCCTATTTTTATTTGTCAGATATTACTGCACCTATTGAGCTTCAACATGGTACAGCTGATAAAAGTGTACCGGTTGTTCTTTCTCAACGTCTTAAAGAAGAGTTAGAAAACAATAATATTGCTGTTGCCTATTATGAATATCCAGGAGATAATCATAATATTAGTAAAAATGTAAACCTAGCCTTTAAACGAAGCATTGAGTTTTATCGAAAACACTTATAATTAAATACATTGATTTATCATTAGAAATCAAATACAATTTTTGTTCATGAAAAAAAGGCTATTACTCTTGATAAATTATTTTGCTTTTCAAATAATCAATTAAATTATTAATGATTAGATGCATCTGCAAAATTTTTCTTGGCTTTTATTCAAATTTTCTTAATAGCATTAGTTGCAGGATAAAAAAAAATCATTTAAAATTAACACATAATACATATAATGTTTTAGGACCTTAAAAAAGTATGAGGTGATTCCATGAGAAAAACAAAAATAATCTGTACAATTGGACCGGCTACTGATGATAAAAAAATAATGCGGGAGCTAGTTTTAAATGGGATGAATGTTGCTCGTTTAAACTTTAGTCATGGTAATCATGAAGAGCATAAAATTCGTATTGATAAAATAAAAAAAATAAGAAAGGAACTCAAAACTCCTGTTGCCCTATTACTGGATACAAAAGGCCCTGAAATACGAACTGGAAATATGCAGGATGGAGGAGCCTATCTTATGGCTGGCAATGAAGTGATTCTCACAACAGACAAAGTGTTGGGTACGGATCAAATCATTCCTATTTCCTATGACGGATTACCCAAAGATATGGGTGATAACAAAATTATTCTTATTGATGACGGTTTAATTCAATTAAAGGTAAAAAGCATTGTAGGTCATGAAATTCACTGTCAGATATTAAATTCAGGTAAAGTTGCTTCTCGTAAAGGGGTGAATGTTCCCAATGCCCGTCTCAGTTTACCTGCAGTGTCCAAACAGGATAAAGCAGACTTGTTATTTGGTATTGAACAAGAGGTTGACTATGTTGCAGCTTCTTTTATTCGTAAACCAGAAGATGTGCTGGAAATCCGTAATTTGCTGGATAAAAATGGTGGTAAAGAGATACTCATTATTGCCAAAATTGAAAATCAGGAAGGGGTGGAAAATATCAATGAAATTATTGCCCTGGCTGATGGTTTAATGGTAGCCAGAGGAGATCTGGGTGTAGAAGTGGATTTTGCTCAAGTTCCATTGATTCAAAAGCGGATTATTATACAATGTGTTGCCCAGAGTAAACCTGTTATTATTGCCACGCAAATGCTTGATTCTATGATTAATAATCCCCGTCCAACCCGGGCAGAAGTTAGTGATGTGGCTAATGCTATTTATGACTCTACTTCTGCTGTCATGTTATCTGGAGAAACAGCCAGTGGTAAATATCCGGTGGAATGTTTACAGATTATGGCTAAAACAGCTGAAACTACTGAGAGAAATATTGATTATCAAAACCGTTTTTTTGCCCGAAAATTTCAATTTACTAATGACATTACTGGGGCAATAACCAATTCTACCGTTACTACAGCTTACAATTTAAATGCTGATGCCATTATTGTCGTCACCAAATCAGGGCATACTGCCCAAACTATTTCCCGTTTACGTCCTGATATTCCGATTATTACCACTACACCTTCAGAAAAGGTTTATCATCAATTATCCTTAAACTGGGGAATTATTCCTATCTTGTCTGAGAAAAAAGCTAGTTTTGAGGACCTGGTTCAATCGGCAATTCGGTTATCTGGTGATGCAGGCATGGTTTCTGATGGAGATTTAGCAGTCATTACTGCGGGAGTTCCAGTCGGCTTTTCTGGTACCACCAACTTAATACGGATTGAAACAGTAGGTGATGTTTTATGTAGAGGAAAAACCTCTGCACCTGGAAAGGTTTTTGGCCGGGCATGTATCTGTCGTACTTTTCAGGAGGGTGAATTTAAACTGAAAGATGGAGACATCCTCATTACCACTCATACAGATCAAAAAATGATGCCTTTAATGAAAAGGGCCAGCGCTATTGTTATTGAAGATAAAGACAGGCATGATCATGCTCAAACAGTTGGAATGACTCTGGAAATCCCGGTGATTACTGAGGCTTATGGGGTACTGGAAGTTGTAAAAGATGGAACGATTATCTCAGTAGATGGAGAAAAGGGCTTAATCTTTACTGGGAAGTCAGCTTTTAAATAAAAATTGTGCTTAAATTGTATTCATACCGGGTATTTTGTTAATAATATGATGAAAGAGATTGCCATTCGTTTTTATCAAGAGTTGAATGATTTTCTTCCGGAACCATTTCATAAAACCAAATTTTCCCTGTCTGCTCCTCAAGACGCTACTATCAAAAATATCATTGAATCACAAGGAGTCCCCCATTGTGAAGTGGATCTGGTTTTAGTGAATGGAAAATCAGTAGATTTAAATTATATTCCTCAACCTCATGATGAAGTATCCGTTTATCCGGTATTTGAAAGTTTTGATATTACGGGGCTGCAAAAAATTCATCTTCAGCCCTTGAGAAATACCCGTTTTATTCTGGATGTCCATTTAGGTAAATTAACGAAAAACCTTCGATTATGTGGTTTTGATTGTTATTATGAAAATCATTTGGATGACCAGATCATTGTTGAGATTGCTGTACGGGAACAAAGAATCATTTTAACAAGAGACATTGGTTTATTAAAAAGAAGAGCAGTTGAGCGGGGCTATTGGTTACGTTCGACCAATCCTATTCAACAATTAAAGGAAGTAATAAAACGTTTTCAATTAAA
>JAKSBL010000542.1 GCA_022361115.1 Spirochaetota bacterium
ATTAAATTCTTTTTTTCCTCCTTTGCCAAGTGAGGCTTTTAATAAATTATTTCAAAATTTGTTAAACTCAAATAGACGCTTTCATCCGGTTTCGGTTTTTTGTGCTGTTACAGCAAATTGCCCTTTTCAATGCTGGCATTGTAGTGCTGCAGGTAGGGTAGAAAAAGAATTAACTACAGAACAGTGGATGAAAATTATATCTGAGTTAAATCAAGTAAATACAGGTATCATAGGTTTTACTGGTGGCGAACCCCTTTTAAGGGATGATTTGCCTCACCTAATCCGAGCTGCAACAAAAGGAGGAGCCCATACTATTCTATTTACTTCTGGTTATAGTTTTAATGCACAAAAAGGTTTGCAATTAAAAGAAGCAGGTCTCTATTCTGTTTGTGTTAGCCTGGACAGTGCTAGTGAAGAGGAACATAATCAACAAAGAGGACACACTCAAGCATATAAAATTGCTTTAGATGCTGTAAAAATTGCGAAGCAAATTGGCTTTTATACTATGATCGGCGCTATTGCTACCAGGGATTTTATTGAGCAGGAAAAATATCTTCCTCTCTATCAACTCTCCAGAGAATATCAGGTTGATGAAATACGATTGGTGGAACCTATGCCCTGTGGAAAATTAGGAGAGGAACAAAAAAACCATTTGCTTTCTCAAGAGCATATTCTAAAAATCAGAAATTATCATAAGATTCAAAACAAAAAGGGCAGGTTACCCAGGATTTGTGCTTTTAATCAAATTGAAAGTCCCGAATTATTAGGTTGTACTGCTGGATTACAACACATGTATATCAATAGTAACGGAGAAGTTTCTCCCTGTGATTTTATCCCCTTAGGAATGGGCAATGCTGTTGAAGAAAATTTTGAACTCATCCTAAAACGGATGCAAGAAGCCATAAATTTACCAAGAGCACATTGTCTCATTCAACAAAATTATCCCTTAATAGAAAAGTACAACGAATTAGGATACCCCCTTCCTTTAGAAACTAGTCTGGAGATTTGTTCTCAACTAAAAGAAGATGAACTTCCAGGCTATTACAAGATGGTCTTACGCAATGAAGAATAAAGATGAAAATAAAAATCACGAAGTGTACAAAATTTTTTCATTCATTTGTACCTCGTGACTTTGTAATTTTTATTTTGTTCTATATATGCTTTTGTAATGATAATTACTTGAATTGTTTCAATATAGCATCAATGCTGAAGTCATATTTAGTTAAAGACGGGTTATTTTTTTTTGAAAATTTTTTGAAATCTATTTTTGTCCAATCTTGTTTACCAAAATATCTAAGATAAGCATTTATGTTTTCAGCAGTTAATGCACTCATTCGAGTTGAAAGAGTCAAACCATCTGATTTAAAATCTATCCCATGAAAGTAATCATAGAGTAAGACCATTACCCAGCCGCCTTCCATAAAGTGACCGCCAATTGTGACTTCCATTTCTCCTTTTTTCACAGCTTGAAGTGCAGACTTCGTCCAATCAATTCCCCCAGTTAAAAAATCTATTCCAGGTACTAATTGTTTCTTTTTTATAACTTCTATCATTCCTAAAGCTGTTGGATCATTTGCACCCCAACCAATGGTTATGTCTTTATACCGATCATATAAATCATAAAATTTTTGCATAGCCGTTGATTTTGTCCAGTCAGCAGTTGCAGTCTGATAAAATCTAATTCCCTTTTCATCAGAAATGGCTCTTTTTAAACCTTTAATTCTCAAGATGCTGGGAGTATCAGCATGTTTTCCGCCAATACCAATCATTTTTATTGGTATTTGTTTCGTTTTACCTCTGGCAATTAAAATTTTTGCTAGGTCATAGCCGGCTTGTTCATCATCTGGCAACATTTGGCCTATCCATTGGCTGTAGGGGCTTCTTGGAGTGCCATATCTTACGGTTTCCTCTTCATCTAATCCAGCATTAAAGATAAATAGATTTACTCTAGCATCCTGGGCAATTTGAATACATCTTCCGCCTTGTTTTTTATAAGCTTTAATGACAATAAAATCGGGTTGATCAAATCCGTAAGCAGCTTGTTTTACTAGCTCAACCATTTTAAGATGATCAAAATCAGCATAAAATACTGATAATTCCATATTGAGATCGTTACAAGCTGCCTGCATAAAGTCTGTTACTGGTTTCCAAAAAGTATCCTCTTTGGTTTGAGGATTTATAAAGGTGACTTTAATCTTGGCAGGAGAGAGAGAAAGGCAAAATATTAAAATAAATAAGGAAAGTAATACTTTTTTTATTCTTAAGCTTAATATGAAATTCATTTTATTTTTTAAATAAATCATTTTTGCCCCTTAAACCATTTAATTTTTTTAAGATCAGCCTGAAATTAATTTTCATTTCTTACTAAATTCTAATATAATAAATATAATTAGTAAAGATTTTAAAATTATTAGAAAAAAAATGAAAAAGAAAAATACAATATTTATTAAGGTAGTAGTTTTACTAGTATTCTCAATTATCATCGTAACAACAACTCTGGGAATTATTTTCTATTTAACAGAAAGCAGTAAAATGAAAAGGGATCTTGAAATGAAAGCGCATTTTATTCGCGATCGCTTAGCTTTTAATTTGCAGCATCCTATTTGGGAATATTATTATGAAGTTATTAATAATTTAGTCAGAATGGAGTTTTCTAATCCTGAACTCATTGGGGTTTTTGTTTATGATAATGATAGTTTACTCATTAAAGGAACTTATAGAGATCGGTTGTCACAGATTAATGAATCCACTCATGACCAGATTGATTTTCAGCAAAAAGTTCATATAAAATTTTCAAAAGATATATTCAGAAGGGATACAAAAATCGGATCAGTAACAATATATGTCACCGATAGTATTCTTAAAAAAAATTTAAATCGATTAATAAGTCGTATTCTATTTATGATTATGATTATCACTTTAATTATTGTTAGTGTCATTTATTTAGTCAATCAGAAATTTATATTAAAACCTTTAAAATCCCTTCACCATGCTTTACAGAGTTTCCAGGGAGAGAATTTTAATATTAATCTTAGTCTACAAACCAATGACGAGTTTGAAGAAATCGGCTCTTCATTTAATTCAATGTTGAAACAAATTCAAATAAGTCGGGATAACTTAAAAGAACAGGAACGATTAAAAAAAGAACTGGAAATTGCCAAACAAATTCAAACATCATTATTACCCAACATTCCAAAAATTGAGGATCTGGAAATTTCTGCCATTATGCTACCCACAGAGGAAGTTGGTGGTGATTACTATGATATTGTCTTAGATAAAAATAACCAGCTCTGGATAGCAATTGGTGATGTTTGCGGGCATGGAGTAACACCAGGTTTAATTATGATGATGGCAGAAACATCTTTTAATTCCAATCTTAAAAGGAAAACTTCCCTTTCACCAAAAGATGTGATCAGTAATGTAAATGATGTACTTCATGATAATATAAGAGAGCGGTTAAAAGAGACCCATTTTATGACTATGCTTTTTTTAAAATATGAAACCAAGGGACGTTTTCTACATTCGGGCATGCATATCGATATGATTATTTACCGTCATGATTTAAAAAAGTGTGAATTGGTCAAAACAACTGGTATTTATTTAGGGATAAAAAGTAATATTGATTATGCATTAGAGAATCATTCATTTACTCTGAATCCAGGGGATATATTATTCTTATACACTGATGGAGTTATTGAATCCCGGAATAGCAAACAAGAAATGCTTCCTTTAGAACATCTTTTCTCAATCTTAGAAGACCATTATGATAAATCCACTGATGAAATAAAAAAATTGATTTTAGCAAAAACTTTTCAATGGAGTGGCGGAATACAGGATGATGATATCACTTTGATTATCATAAAGAGAAAATAAATTCTGGATTAAGCAATAAAACAGAATAAGAAATATCATAAAAAAGCCCGTCTGAAACAAAGGACGGGCTTAAGTTTTAAAGGAAGTTTTTAGGAACTAGATTTCTTCTTTTTTTAGTACAATGTCTTCTTTTTGAATGTTTTTGTAAACCTTGCTGAGTTCAACAAACTCATTGTCACGATGTAATTTATCGTGGGTTTGAAAGATAATTCGATCTTTGTCTTTAATTATAAAATATTTAACATTCACTTGTAGCTCCTTTTCTAATGCAAAATTTTGCATAAAGAGAAGTTGGACAAATATAACATTAAATTTAAAGCATTGTCAATATTTAACAATCAAAAACTAGTAATTTTACACTTTTTTAAATAATTTTTAAAAATGAAGAGATCACAGATAACACAGATTTTATAAGTAATTTGTATAATATTGAGAATTATTTATCATTAATTTTGAAATAAATATAAAAGGAAGGATAAAAAAAGAGGCTGGACTTTAACCCAGCCTCCTGAAATTTTTAGTATAGACTAGCTAAACGTTTATAATAATCGTGTTTAGCTTTTTTCTCTTCAATAGCTCGTTTATATAAGTTTTCAGCTACTTCAGGGAATTGTTTTTGTAATGCTTTGTAGCGAGTTTCATTCATTAAGAATTCCCGCATATCAAC
>JAKSBL010000326.1 GCA_022361115.1 Spirochaetota bacterium
ATTATTGGTGTCAGATCCGTTTTGAGGGAATTACTGGTTGGGTTTTTGGTTATTATTTAGATATTTTTATAAATTATGAAGATGCTCAAGTTGGAGCTAAAAGCACTGTAATCAATAGTGACCAATGGGAAAATGCAGAACCTCCAACAGATGAAAATATTGCCAAGTATATTAATACTCATTTGTTTTTTTTAAGAGAAGGCCGATTGTTACAGGTAGTAGATGGTAAAGCTGGTGCAGCGCGTATTATTGCTACTGAAAAAAATATCTTCATCATCTCCTATTTCATTCATAACAGTAAAAAAATTATTTATTATACAGGCAGACCCAAAAAGAAAACGAGTAAAAAATCACTCTATCTTTATGATTTTTCTACTTCTTCAAACCGATTTTTAATCAAAAATATAGAAAATTGTGTATTTGACTTTACTGAAGATAAAGCTATTATTTTAACTGAAACAAAAAAAAGTAATCAAATCTATTGGCAATTCAGAATGTTTGACTTAAGTAATCTGAATTATATTCAGGAGATAATTTTAATTAAGAAGAATATTGAACAAAGTGAGGATAATCCAGAAGATATTTTTGTAGAAACTATGCTGAGAGAATCTGGAAGTTTTAATAAACTAGATTGGGATACAAAGAAAAAAATTTTGTATTTTAAACCTGCTGAAGATAATCAAACATATCTTATATCACTAACCAATCCTGAATATATTTTAGTAGATGTAGACGATACTGGTATATTTGAAATTGACCAGGAACGGTTTTTAGAAATACTTTTAGATGTAAATGAAAAGAATCAACCTCTTTATTCAATTGTTTTAAAAAATAATAAAACCGGATTTGAGAAAGAAGTTTTTAAGTCTGTTTACTATCCCCTAAATTTTAGCCTTTCCCCTTTTGGTAATTTCATTGCAGTAACATTGATTACAATGAAAACTCCAAAAGAGGCATTTTATCCTGCTTCTATTTATGTTTTTTCTCTAAAAAATCTAACTATGATACCAGTATCAACAGATGGTGAATCCTATCAACCTAGATGGGGATTTTTTTAACCAGTTGGTTCTTCAAAAAATAAGGCGTGATATATCTCGACTTCCAGTTCTCCTTTTTCCCATTCATCAGGGGCTAGTCCTGCTTTCATAGCTAAATGACTCAAGAATTTTTCCTTATCAGGCAATTGATCCCAGACTTGGGGGAGAAAAGTAGCATTTTGGAAACCCTTTCGTAAAATTATCCCATCAGAACCAGCATTAATTTTAGTTAACAGATCATCTTTATCAGTATACTCTAAAACTTGAGGTACTGTAAGAACACTGATTTCAATATGGAGGTCATGGATTTCTTCCGGATTAACAGGGGGAAAACGGGGATCACTAAAAGCAGCATTATAGGCATTTTCGATCACTGCCTGGTAAAGTGGAGCAATCGGTAATATGTAACCAATGCACCCTCTTAGGTTACTTTTTTTTTGTAGTGTGACAAAACATCCACGCTTTTCTTTAAAAAGGTTTGGTAATTTTTCGATTTCTTCTGAAGTTAACCAGATTTCTTTTTCCCTTTTTTCTATGGTTTTTCTAGCGAGGCTAAGAAGAAAATTTTGTTGATCAATAGAAAGTTGGTCCGACATAAGCATTCCTTGTGTTAAATTTCAGTATCTAAATCCAGGTTTTCATAACTATTTTTTAAATTCTGAACATAGCGGCTTAAGTCTAGTGATTTCTCTTCTAGGGTGCGAATGGTATCATTTTCTTCTGATGTAACTATTTCTTCAATATTGGATAGGTCTAATTGTAATTGTTTCAATGACATCATGGCAGAAGATATACGCAGGTTGACAATTTCTTTTTGATTTTTAAGCTCTTGATAGGAATGGAGATGTTTTTGATATTGTTCAATTGATTTTTTATATTCATTTTTTAAAACCTTTGAAGTTGATTCTTCGTGTTTTTTATTCATCAAGGCCATTTCTTCATTAATTTGGTCGACTGAAATCGAGTGAATCATTTTATTAATATCTGACTCTCTTTGTATCAGGTCTGTTAATTTTTGATAGTATTTATTTAAGATTTCTTCCAAATCTTCATCTAATCTTTCTTTCAAGGGGGGTGATTGTTTTATTTTTTTAATAATACTATCTTTCATAAATTCAACCTGTTTCAGGTATTCCTGGTATTCTCTTCCCTCAGGTTCTTTTCCGATTACTTTTTCAGCTTTTTCATTTGCCTTGTCCCGTTGATAGTCATCTAAGCCTCCCTTATCTTTCAGGACAGTCAGATCAAAGCTGGTATTGGATAATTTTTCTGACAACTTTCTGTGGTTGTTGATGGCACTAAGGGAATGAGCAACCAGGCCGATTCCCCAACCCAACATAGGCAGGACAAACCAGAAAGATCCACCAAAAGTAATGACATTGACCATAATGAGAAAAGCATTAACACCAATATAGCTACCCAAGTGTGCAATAAAGCCTTCTTCATTTTTTTGTATTTTTCTTATTAAACGATATTGGTTCTCTGTAATGGTTGGAGGTATGCGGTTAAGTTGACGGAGTTGTTTATTAGATGAAAAAACAGTAAACAAGTGAGCTACAATGCCGATTCCCCAGCCACCTAATGGAAACAGAAACCAGGGATACAGGGGACTAGTCAGGATATTGATAGCAAAAAGACAAATCATAATAATAGAATAAGTAATGAAATGAGATCGAAATCCAGTAACATTTTTTGTTAACTGCTTTATTTTTCGGTTAATCATATCATTGGGAGATTTCTTTTTTCTTTTCGGATTACTTTGAGGCCAGAATTTTTGAAAATCCCCAAAACCATATTCCAGTTCTCCATTTTCATGTTCGATTTTTTTTAATACACCTGATTGAGTAAGTTTATCCAGAGTATTGACCAGCACTTGATCAGAATTGGGGAAATACTCTTGCAATTGATCAAAAGGGATTTTATAGTTAGCTATTTTAATCCGGTTTAAAATACTGGATTTTAGTGCTTCTTCTTCTTTTTTTGATTTGTCCTGTGCTTCTGTCTGAGTTTGCTGAGATTGAGACGCAGTTTGTGTTTTCTCCTGAACATTTTCTTTTGTTTCTGTTTGGGGAGTTACTATATTTTCTGTTTTCAGGTTTTGTATATCTTCTTCAACATAATCCTGTGCTGCAGCAGTGAGGACTTCAAATGCATATATTTCTTTACTGATATTTTTCAGTTTTGCTTTTCCAATACTGATCATTTCACAATCAATTTTATTAAAAACTTGATTGTACACATCTTTTGAAATACAGATCCGTCCTGGTTTAGCTAGTGATTGAAGCCGTGAAGCAATATTAATCCCTTCGCCTAAGGCATCATTCTCAAAAAACCAGATATCACCTAGGTGAACACCAATTCGAAGATTGAGCTTCTTGGTTTTATGGCTGCGGTTATATTTTGCTAACTCATTTTGGATATCAATTCCACATTGAACAGAATCAGCAACATTTTTAAAGTCGATTAAAAAGGCATCTCCAATGGTTTTTATAATGTTTCCATTATATTTTTTTACCAGATCGCCTATTAATTTGTTATGCATTTTTAACAGTTCCAGTGTACCCCGCTCATCTGCTTCCATCATACGACTGAAACCAACAATATCTGTAAACATGATTGCAGCTAATCGATATTCTTCTTTTGCCATGTTGCTTTCCTGTTGATTAATCAATGTTAGTATAAAGAATTGTTGGGGAAAAGTCAAAAGAATTTTCCTCAACCCGATGGGCTCGGTCCATTCTTTATATTATATTTATAGCTTCGGAAGTGTCCTAAAATATCCAATTATTGGATATTTTTTCTAAAAATACTTTATTCTTTGTTTTGTGGGTTATTAAGTGCTACAATAATTAATTATAAGGAGGTTAATATGTTAAAAAAGTGTTTGGTTTTATGTTTATTCATAATTTTGCTGTTTACTATTACCACCTGTTCTGGTCAATGGGCAAAACCTAGTGTTACCTATACTGGTGAAATTACAACTGATGATAATACAGATGGTGAATATTTTTATGATTCATATTTTATCTGGGCAGGAAAGAAAATAACGGTTACTGTTGAGTCTCTGGATGGAGAATATATACGATATAATGCCTGGAAATTGGGAGTCGAAGGCTCTATCGAAGGATATGAATTTTCTAATGTTACTGATGCAATTGGAGAAGAGACCCTATATGGTTATCAACGAAATTTAAAATTTAATGTTTTAGATTTAATAGATGATGTTGAAGATAGGGGGCCAATTCGCTATAAAATTTCATTTGAAAGGAATTAGTTGTTTATATCCTTTTACAAAATAAAAACAGGGAAGTGAGAGTAATAAAATATTTTAGTTTTATTACTCTCACTTCCCTGTTTTTATTTTATTAAATATAATTGTGGCTTTTAGCCTCCTTCCTCTGCCAAAAGTAAAAACTAATACTGGCTCTGAATTGCTTTTTTAAAAAAAGTTGAGAATCATTGAGTCATAAAATAGTTTATCAATTATACTAAATAATAGGTTAGCTAATAGTTCATAGATATTCACTGGTATGACACGGAAAGAAAATAAAACGTAACGAATCACAGAATAATAGGATTTAGATAGCAGATGAACAATCCACTCAATCTTATCTGTGCTTTCCTGGTGTCCACTTGTGATCTGTTTATTTCTATTTGCTGTACGAGGAGGTTTATATGAAAAAAGGAATTCTAATTTTTTGGTTTTGCATTATCATACTATCTCTCTCATTTGGGCAAAGTCGAGTAGCAAAAATTTTTTATGTCAATCTTTACTCTGTACCGGTAGATATCCGATTGGGTGACGAAGATAATTATATTTTTTATCGAGATGCACTGGAATCTTATGATTCAACCTATTTATTAGAAGTGGAAGATTTTGGTGATTACATGCTCTACTTTAAAACTTCTGGTGAAAAGGAATGGTATTACTGGGGTGATGATAATAGCCAGCCCTATTATTGTGAAGTTCGTTCTGGTAAAACTCATTGTATTGTGGTTGGAGTAGATGGCCGATTAGCTTATTATTTTCTGGAAGAACCTCGGGGAAAGGGACCAAAGATCTGTTTTTTAAATGGTACTGATTCTGAATTATCTACTATGGAAGTAGGTAAGGAATTTGGGGATTATGATGTGGCCTATGTTGAAGATCTTTCTCAAGATACTGTAACGAACTTTGTAGTATTTAAAGAAGGCAGATATAGTCTATACTGGGAATTTCCATGGCAAAAAAATCGGAATAAGTATTTTTTTTATCCTGATGAAACAGGAATGGAACCGGAAAGAATACTATTTGAAAACAACCGTTACTATTTATTTTTGGCATATAGTGCAGATCAAGATGATTATGCATTTTATATTGATATCACTCCTTGATTGTTGGGAATTGGTATTGAGGCACTTGAAATAATAAAAATTACTTTTTGTCTGGTCATTCCACTACGCTTCATTGCTCACTATACAAATATCACTATTAAGATATTTTTGGGTAAAAGGGCAAACAGCAATGCAGCGTCCACAGATGGTTGAGTGTGCGCCAACTTTACTAGCTAATGAACGAGCTGTAATTTGACAGGTTTGTGCTTGATAGATTTCGTCCCTCTTCATTCCTGGTGTCCAGTTGTTACCCAGGATTGCCTTACCTGGACAGATATTCTGACATCGGGTACAATTCCCGCAAGATGAAATCCTGATTGGCAATCCATAATTCAGGATGCCTGTCGTCAATACTGTTGTTAAGCGGATAGCTGATCCGAAATTTTGTGTCACTAAGAGAGCAGATTTCCCTATCCAGCCTAACCCTGCTTGGGTAGCTATGGTTTTGTGCGGTAAGGTGGAACTTAAATCACTACTTTGATCTGTAATCGTAGGACTTAAGGCAATAGATTCATGGCCTCTTCTTTTTAAAAATTGGACAGTACTTTCTGCCAAAAGGGTAAGGAATTTATTAGCTCTTTTATATTCTTCATAATAAGCTGGTGTAGGGCCGTCGATGATATTTTTGATAATATCTTTATCTAAAGCTACAGCAATGGATATACCCGTTTGATATTGAGAAAAAGGATGATCTGGTATTTTAGTTAGGTCAGCAAAACTTACTAATGATGCCCCTAGGTTTTTTAAAAAATCACGCAGTTCTCCACTCAGTAATTTATCCATAGAGTATCTCATGAAATTCTGGATCTATCTCTTTTAATGTGATTTCCGGATTGGGCAAACGGTGGATTTGATGAGGAAAAATAATATCTGTTTCTGGTTGAATCATGTAATAATGTGGTGTATCAAAAAACAATTTATTCGTTAGAGTAAAATCTGGTTTTGGTTGATAATAAATACTGGCAATTCTTATATTCTCAACTGTAATATTTCTCCGCAGGATTTTTTTTAATTTATCAATAGTTTGATTAATCAAGCGTCCGGAATTAAAAACCGTATCCACTAATAATATTTGATCATCTTCATTGATTTTTTCTTCCAGATATTTCATTCCAATAATATTTGATTTATAGGAATAATGGGAAAGGGATGTATTAATGGCTATATGATCCGGGGTTTTAAAATCTAGTCCTTCCTTAATTTTGCGATATTTAAAATATTCATGGATGGGAATACCTGCATTGACTCCACCTGGCCAGGTAGCAATAATGAAATCCGGGTAAAAATGATCACAAAAAATGTTTACTGCTAATTTTACTGCATCTTCTAACAATTTTTGTGGAGTAATATAGATAAAAGAATTTTTGTTGGATTTCATTGTTTCTATTGGAAAAGCCTTGGTTTGGTTAATTATTTTTTGAACAGTAGGCGACTTCCTTTTTAGAATTTCTTCATCAGGATCATCAGCCATTACCAGGTCTGAGATTTCATGAGGATAGTTAATCCAGATATTTTCAGCAAAATCTCTCAAGGTTGTCACTTGGTGGTGATAGTTTCTTTTTTTTATTTTATTATGGATACAGGCTACCCGGATATTTTCTGGTGTATTGCTTCGTGCAGATTCTTTAATAGCTGCAATTATGGCTTCTATGGTATCTCCACTATCATAGATGTCATCAATAATCAGGAGATTGTCCTCTTTGGCAATGACTTTGATCAGATGCTCCAGACCTTTAATAATGACTTCACTCTGAGAATTTATACCAGTATAACTGGCAGTAGCAACAGTAGTGTGATTGATAAAATGCCCTTTTAATCGAAAAAATTCTCCAACTCCCAGGCCAACTGGTGTTCCTCCGCGCCAGAGGCTGATGGCATGGGTGGGTATAAATCCTGACTCATACACTTTTTTGCCTAAAGCAAAAGATTCCTGTAAAATTGTGCGGGCATCAATAAATTCAAACTGAATCATCAATTATCTCCTTTTAGTAGTTCGCTTATTTTATCATAGGTTAATGGATTACGATATTTAGAATTCATAAATTCTTTCAAAATATTGGTTGCGGCAATCTGATCAACAACACCTTTTTTCTTTTTTTTCTTTACACCAGTTGTCCGCATAGCATCATGAGCGATTCGAGTAGTATAACGTTCATCTTGTTCAAAAACTGGCAGGTTTAGCTGGTGAGTTTCCAGCTCTTTTAATAACTCTTGAGTAAAACGAAGAACTTTTTCTGCTGCAGGTCCAATTTTACTGTTTTGATCAAATGGAATTCCCATAACAATGAATTCCACTTTTTTTTCTTTAAGAATTTCAATTATCCGGATAAATTTTTGGGCATTATTGGGAATAGTCTCAAATCCAGTAGCTACAATTTGCATGGGATCAGTTAGGGCAACTCCAATTCGTGCATCACCATAATCAACAGCCATTATTCTGGCCATTTACTGTTCTCCATTTTTTCCAGACTGCTTTTGCTGAGCTTCAGCTGCTTTTTCAAAATCTGTAAAAATATCATTTAAGAAAAAAATATGATTGGAGATTAATTTCAGTGCTATTTCAGTATCTCCCAACTCTAATAATGAAACCACTAAATTCTGGATTGCTGCTCGTACTTGTTTGTCAGAAGCCATGACCCTTTCAGCCGGGTTTTTTGGAACACTCTGTTTGGCTTTTTGCTGTTCAGAATTAACCCGAAATGTTTTATTCATGACTTTTTGATAGACATGTTTTAAAACCTTATCATAGCCAAAATTGATGTTGCCGGAACGGTCTTCATTGATTTTGTTTAAAAAATTTTGTTTGTCACTCATAGGTATATAATAGGTGATTTAAAAAAAATGTAAAGCAGAATTGCACACAATTTGTCTTCAATCGAGCTCCTCCAGGTTATTGTGATTCTGAAGGAGGCACCAAAACTCTAACTAACGGTTGAGGATACATCTCCATTTTTTAAAAAAACAAAGGTAAAAGGGATAATCAAAACTGCTGAAATAATAATAATCAGTAAAAAAAGCAGGTGTAAAAGAATATTTTTTAGCTACCTGCCCCACTATGGGAGCAGTGATAAAATATCCCAAACGGAAGAGCCAGCTTTGGATAGACATGACAGTGGCACGTTTATCATCAAATGTCTCATGCTGAATATATTTTGCTAGAATTGGATTCGTCAATCCAAATAAGGATTGAACAAAAAGAATACCTATTAATCGATAATATCCCGGAGCAAAGGCTAGTATAAAATAACCAATAAAGGCTGGCAGTGACATTAACAAAATGATATTTCTATGTCCAAGTTTTTTTTCTAGGGAATGGGCAAAATAGCTGGCGCCTAGGGTCGGTAAAGCTCTGAGAGCCCAGAGAACACCAAACAAATAAACTGGAATTTTTAAATGTGCCCAAAGGGGCTGGTATAACCAAATACCTAACATAGTGCATAATCCTAGAGATGCCATTAAAGGGATAACATAACGGACAATTTTACTTTTTAAAAAAACAAATCTTCCAATTTTATAAAAACCATATAATGTTCCCCGAGGGTGGTTATAATGTCTGCTTTGTGGATTGACAATAAAGAAACAATGCACTAAAGCAATTGCTGAAGTAATCACACTTCCCATAAAGAGTAAACGGTAAGAAGTAAAGGAAATGAAAAACCCACCAATGAGAGCAGAAGCGCAATCACACAACATGCCAATTGCCCTTTGCTTCCCTTCTAAACGAGTGTAATCAGCTGTCCGATTAAGTTGTGTTAAACTTTCATATAATAATGCAGAATCAGTACCAGAAATAAAACTGATCCCTATTCCTAGACTAATTTCAATAACTACAAATTGAATAAATGTAGTAGCAAAGCCATATAACAACCAGCTGATAAGAATAATGCCCAGAGCGAGAATCAGTGTTTTTTTTCTTCCTAATTTATCACCAATATAACCGGTAGGGATTTCAAAAAAAATAACTGAGAGAGCAAAAATTGCCTGTAAATTAAAAATATCAGAAATGGTTAAACCATGCTTTTTCCAGAATAAGGCAATGACGGGAATAATAAAAATTGAAAATATACACGCTCTGATAACCCCAATGATATAAATATTTCTTGCCCAATGCTTCATGGATTCCCTCCTGCTGATCTGATTTAAAATATCTTTTTTTATCATATTGAAATTTGAGAGTCAAGAAATGAAAATAAATGCTGGAAAATACCAAATGATAGATTTGTTTTGCCTTCAGCTGAGATAAGTATTATATTACTAAGCAAGTTATTCAATTAGTAAATTATTAATAATCCTAATTTTAAAATGATATGGAGGTAAAGGATGCAAAATTTTGTGTTTCAAAATAGAACAAAAATTATTTTTGGGAAAAATACAGAATATCAGATTGGAGCAGAGACAGCTCAATACGGCAAAAGAGCTCTTTTACATTATGGCAGAGGAAGTATAAAAAAAAGTGGACTCTATAGTAGAATAGTGGATTCTTTAAAGAAAGAAGGTATAGAGGTCGTTGAACTGGGAGGAGTAGTACCAAATCCTCGGCTATCTCTGGTGAGAGAAGGAATCGAACTATGTCGTAAAGAAGACATTGAAATCATTCTAGCTGTTGGCGGTGGTAGCGTGATTGACTCAGCTAAGGCAATTGCTGTGGGCGCTAAAACCGATCGGGATATCTGGGATTATTATACCCGGAAGGCAGAAGTGGAAGATGCTTTACCTGTTGGAACAGCATTAACCCTTCCAGCAGCTGGCAGTGAAAGTAGTACCGGATCAGTTATCACAAATGATGAAAATAACCATAAATCTGATTGCGGCAGTGAATTACTCAGACCGGTTTTTAGCATTTTAAATCCTGAATTAACTTTTACTTTACCTCCCTTTCAAACAGCCTGTGGTGCTACTGATATGCTGGCCCATGTGATGGAAAGATATTTTACCCAAGAACCAGATATAGAATTATCGGATAATATGTCTGAAGGCGTCATGAGAACCATTATTAGAAACGCTCCCATTGCTTTAGCTAAACCCAATGATTATGCCAGCCGGGCGGAAATCATGTGGGCAGGAACCATTGCTCATAATGATCTGTTAGGCCGGGGGAGAGTTGAAGAGTGGACCAGTCATTTTATTGAGCATGAGCTTTCCGGCCAATATGATGTAGCTCATGGTGCTGGTTTAGCTGTAGTCTTTCCTGCCTGGATGCAGTATGTTTATAAAACTTATCTGCCCCGATTTGTCCGTTTTGCAATCAAAGTATGGAATGTGGATTACCATCCTGGAAATCCAGAAAAAACTGCTTTAGAAGGGATTCAATGCTTGAAGAATTGGCTGAAATCCATCAATATGCCCATTAATTTAAATGAGTTAGGAGTACCGGATAACCGTTATCAGCTTATGGCCGATGGGGCAGTTCGGTATGGCAATATTGGTCATTTCAAGCCCTTAACGAGTAAGGATATTGTGAAAATTTTTCAGCTGATGGAATAAATATTTCATCAGCTAGGTAATCAATAATGATTGATTTTTCCATACAAAATATTGTTTAAAAAATTTTCTCCACATAGTTTAGTAAAAATCTGATGATAACAAATGGTTATGAAGATGATGTCAAAGAAAATTGAGTTATTTCAAGAATATTCCAATTTTATTTTAAAACTAGCATAGCGATTTTTTTAATAAAGTGAACAATTGTTTTTTGCTTTATTGACTTATCAGACGGACTCCGCTATACTTTTAACCAAATAAAACAGTTCTATCAATTAGTTGATCAAAAAAAAGGAGTAGGAATGCAGCCTAAATTTAAAGAAAAATTTGCCTATTGGTTTGATAACTACATGGCAAAAGGTGCCTGGTCAATCTTTATTGCATTAATCATTGTTTTTTTAGTTGGCTTTGTGTTGATAAGTGTGGTGAAACTTATTTTTGGGGTTTACTTACAAATGGATACCATTGAATCGGGGCCAACTATCTGGCGAATTTTTTTACAATTAACTGATCCAGGAAATATGGCCCAGGATAATGATTCCTCATGGTATTTAAAAATATTTTCAGTTGTCAGCGGTATGTTTGGAATCATATTTTTTTCTGCAGTTATTGCTTTCTTAACTACCCAATTGGATTTAAAACTGGAAAGCCTAAAAAAGGGTAAAAGTAAAGTATTAGAAAAAAACCATGTTTTAATCTTAGGATGGAATGTTGAAGTTGTTGAGATTATTAGAGAATTAATTATTGCCAATGAATCAGAAAGTAAAGCCAGTGTGGTCATTCTTTCTGAAGAACCAAAAGAAGAAATGGATGATTTCTTCAATGATCAAATTAAAGAGAGATTAACTACTAAAATTATTACGAGAACTGGTGAGACCAGTTCACTCAATGCATTGCATCGTGTGTCTGTTAATGAAGCCAAGTCTGTTATCATATTACCAACCTGTTCACCACAATCAGATGATGAATTAAAAACTCACTCTGATGCACATACTTTGAAAACCATGCTGGCACTGGTTGCAGCCTGTCAAGATGAAGAAGAAAAACCAAACATTGTTGCACAAGTTTATAACTTATCTAATCGGGAAATTATAAAGAGTCTAAGTCCGGAAAATATTACTATTGTTGATCCTGAAGACATGGTAGCAAAAATTGCTGTTCAAACTTCAAGAAGTTCTGGATTAGCTGCTGTCTATACAAGTCTGATTGGATTTGACGGTTGTGAGTTTTATTTTACCAAAAGTAAATGGAATAATGTTCTCTTTAAGGATATTCAATATCATTATCCCGATGGTGTTGTGATTGGAATCCAGGATAATCAAGGTGAAATTATTGTTCATCCAGAATTAAATTATCAAATGAAAGATGATGATAAGGCCATTATTTTAGCTGAGGATGACTCCACTATTAAGTATAATTCTAAGCAACTTTATACTCCCCAAGAAATTTCCATATTAGATAAAAAACTTCCTAAAGAAAAAGAAAAAGTATTAATCATTGGCTGGAATAATAAAGCAAAAACGATTATTGAGCAATATCAGGATTATATTATTGAAGGTTCTGAAATTCATATTGTTCTACCAGTAAAAGATGAGGAAATAGTTAAAGGAATTTCAGTGATCAAGAACTCCAGTAAGGAATATGAAATTAAGTTGATGATTGCTGATTTATTTCAGTTGGAAAATATTTCAAGACTTTCACCTGAAAGTTACAATAGTATTATCATTTTAAACTCCATTGATGATGATCAGGAAAAAGCTGATGCATCAACCATAAATATCTTACTCTTATTAAGAGAAGTGATAAAAAGAAGAAGTAAAGATAAGCCGGTAAAAACACAAATTATATCGGAAGTTATGAATTCGGAAAATCTTGAATTGATTTCCAAAACCGGGGTGAATGATGCAATCATTTCTACAAAAATGGTATCAAAAGTTTTAGCACAAATTGCAGAAGAACCTGATATTTTAGCTGTTTATGAAGAGATATTTAAAGAAGAAGGTTCTGAAATTTATTTAAAACCCCTGTCATTATATGTTGATACTATAGATAAGGATATCACCTTTGGGGATTGTATTAGAATAGCTCAACAGCGGAATGAAATCTGTTTAGGTTATCGTCATAAGGTTGATGAGAACAATGTTGAAAAAGAATTTGGTGTGATTATTAATCCGCCAAAGGATAAAAAAATAGAATTATCAGTTGAAGATAGTTTAATAGTCATTTCAGAAGATGAACTGTAGAATTTTTAGAAAATACTATCGAACATAGTACAGAGAAATTTATGGCTGCTTTTCAACTTATTCAACCTTCAACCCTTTATGGTTTAGATCATTTAGAGCTGGCCGTAATCTGGTTAAGAAAGAGCCGATAAGAGTAATGGATTTATTCGGAGTTGATAAGTATAAATAAAAGCCAGTTTATTTTGTGTTCACTCTTTACATAGATGTCTAATAATCAGGATAATTTATGAAAAAAGTTTTTTCTCTTCTTTTTTTTATACTTACCTTTCAGTTATTTTCGGGCAGTGATAAGTTGATTATTATGGAATGGAATGTTCAGAATTTATTTGATGATAAAGATGACCCTGCTAAAAAAGATCTGATTTTAACAACGGTTGAGTATGTGAAGAAACTAGAAGGTGTAGCAACAATCATCAGGGATATTGATCCTCATATTGTTTGTCTGTGCGAGGTAGAGAATATTGAAGTTTTAAAATCTTTGGCTAATAAGGCAGGTTTTAATTTTTACTACTTAAAAGAGGGAAATGATCCTCGTGGTATTGATGTTGCCATACTATCTCATATTGAGATGAAATATATCTCTCATAAAAAGCAGCCTACTCCTTATCCCGGCGATTTAAATTATCGATTTAGCCGTGATTGTATAGAAGCCAATTTTCAATGGAATAATCAGAGTTTTGTTCTTTTGTTAACCCATCTCCGTTCTCACCTGGGAGATCCTAAAAAATCTTTAGAAAAACGAAATGCTCAAGTAAAGGGAATTCTGGATATCATCAATTCATTATACAAACAGACAGTTCCAAATCTCATTTTATGTGGAGATTTTAATAGTCCCCGGTTTAGTGAACCCATGAGAATTTTAGAAAAAAGTGGATTAAAAATTCTTAACTATCAATATCCTCAGGAAAAACTTTTTTCTACAATATATAAAAATGAAAAGGTAGATTTAGATTATTTTCTCTTTAATCAAGAGATATTAAAACTGATCCGGATTAAAAGATATTATGTTTATCAGCAAAACCAAGTGAGTCAATTTAGTGATCATTATCCTTTGATCTTGGAAATAACAATGAATTAAAATCTTTATTCTTAATCTGAATTAATTTTAAATCAATACCCCCAGTGATTAAATGGGTAGAGTCATTCATTCCTAATGCCGCCATGGTTAAGATAGGGCTGGGCTGGGTTAATATTTTTTCTTCTATCCATTTTGTTTTATGCTTATTAATGCTTTTTGGATAGATAATATTCAGGTTGTATTGGATATTGCCTGTAATTTCTAAATCCTTATCAGCTTTTTCCATTTCAACGGTTTGTTGGTAGTCATTATCAACATAAAGAAAGACAGGTTGATTTTTATAAAAAAATAAATGGATTTGATTGATTGCATAAATATAGCCAATCGTCTTCTTTTCTTGTGCATAGAAGTAGTTAAATTGATGATTTTTTTGATACAGTAAAATATGCGGAATAGACTGAACTAGTTTTATTTGATAAAGTGAGACTTCTTTAGCAATTTTATTTTGTTCAATAAAATGGGCGATTTTATTGTTAAAATTTAATGAGATTTTTGTTTGCCAGAGATTTTTTTCTTTGTCTAAAATAAAAAGATAAATATTCTTGCCATCTGTTAAAGCCGAGATTTGTTCGATTTTTAATGACTGGTAAAATTTAATGGTAAAGTCTTCAATTTTATCTCCGTTTATTAATCCCATTTTTAACTGCTTATCGTAGTATACAATCAGATATTGTCCTGAATATTGAATAATTTCCATATCTTGAAGTTTTAATGGGATAGCTTCCGTTTGAAAAAGTTCATCTTCTTTTTTTTTTGTCAGGATTTTTATATGACTCTTTTTCTCATTCTGTACATCATAATAAAATATTTTTTCCTCCTGATCATCCTGAAAATAGAAATTTTTGCCAATGATCGGATTAAGGCGGGAATCAGTATCGATGTCATCTATATAGGCTGTATCAAATTGGCCATTTTGAAAGATACCTTGCTTCATACTAACTGTTGTTTCATCAGGATAATAGAACTTCAGGTGATTCTCTTTGTTAATAACTGTTAACTTACGAATGTATATATTGCTATCCAGTGTTTCTACATTTATTATTTGAGAGAAAGCGGAATTTTGTTCTTTTTTACCACAATTAAATAGTATTATGAGGATAAATAATTGAATCAATAATCTATGAAAAGTATTTTTATTCATCTCTTAATCCATATCTTTCTGATTTTTTTTATGATCAAATAAATTATTTATACTTGCTGAAAAATTTATTTAATTTTCAGTTGATCATACTAACATATTTTCTAACTGAGAAAAATATTTTTTAATAAAATCATGTATCTTTAAATACATATTTGTTATAATTTTACAAACACTTTGATATACACATATCTGAAATATAAATTCATGAAACTAATTTATAAAATTGTTGTTTATACTTTTCTCATCCTATTGCCCTTTTCATTAATGAGTGAAGATATCTTTCTAATCCCGGGAAGCAATATATATAACCGTATTTTTCTTTTCTTTTTCCCCCTTACCAAAGAGTTTGATTCTTACTTTTTTATTAATGGTAAAAAACTGACAATTGATTTAAAAATGGATCATGAAAAAATTCATTCTGAACCAATGAATGTAGAAACAGAAGGAAATCAAATTTTTCTCACAGATTTAGTATTTCGGATTAGTGATATCCCTATTCATAAAACCGGTAAATTTTTATTACCATTAACAGTGATTACCAACTTTCAGATACTAAAATTTCAGATAGAATTTACTATAGTTTCTATAAGTAATGTTATGGTCATGAAAGGTGCATTTTCTGATCTTTCTTTTGCTCAATTACTCAAAACTAAGGATAATAGAAGTCAATCTAACTGGAATTACCCAATATATTTTGATTTACGAATTCAGTTTTCTGATGAGTTATTAGAACATATTCTTAAAGAAAATTAAATTTACTCCCGAAATTATTTCTTTTTTTCATAAATTATATTAAACTTATTTTAAGACATCATTATGTTGGACAATTGTTTTATCAGATCTTTAAAAATAAATAATAAACCGAATGTAAAGTGTTTCTTTAGTAAAGATTTTTTAGGTTTTAAAGGTTATTTTTTTCGTTAAAAATCAAAATTGATGAAAAACTCTACATTCGGCCTGATAATATATCTAGAAAACTGACGTAATTCACTATAACTGGGGTTCTATCATGAAAAATAAACCGATCATTGTTCCTGTTGCCAGTGGAAAAGGCGGGGTTGGCAAGACTGTTATTTCTGTTAATTTAGCCTTTGCTTTGGCTCAACTTGGCAAAAAAGTTATTTTAATTGACCTGGATTTTGGAGGTGCCAATATTCATACTACATTGGGTTATGAAACAGCCCCTGATGGAGTTGGGAATTTTCTCAATCAACGACATATGAAGCTAGAAGATTACGTATTAGATACAACTGATAAAAATTTAAAAATTATCCCAGGTGATGCTGAGATGGTCGGTATTGCTAATATTACAAATGTACAGAAAAAAAAATTAATTAACCAGTTGTTTAATCTGGATGCAGAATATATTATCCTTGATTTAGGAGCAGGTTCAACTTTTCATACTATTGATTTTTTTATGATTAGCCCTTTTAGTATTTTAGTAACCATGCCTGAAATGACTTCCGTTCTAAATGCTTATGCTTTGTTGAAAAACTCTTTGTTTCGTTTGCTTTATATTAATTTAAAAAATCATCCAGAAGTAAATGAGCTTTTTAATAAGCATATGCGTAAAGGAGGAGAATCTGCCTGGAAAATATCAGAAATTCTAGATAAAATAGAAGAAATAGATCCGGAAATTCATGTTAATGCTTCAGCCCTAGTTGATACTTTTAATCCGAAACTTATTGTAAACATGGCAACTCAACCCAAAGATGTACAAATGGGTGAAAAATTGCGTAAGATTTCTAAATCTTATCTGTCCATTGAAATGGAGTATTTAGGATTTCTTTATCATGATAAACAGATTCACCAGTCTATTATTGATCGAGTTCCAATTGCAATGTTGTCTCCTGATAATCAAACTTATCAAACCATTGTGCGTATGGCTTATAAAATCGTAAATGCTCGTTGCCTTCCATATTTTCTCCTGGATATTGATAATTATGATGACTCTTTTGAAATGATAATGGAAGAGGCAACAGATGATTTAGCATCCTTGATTCAAGATTATGAAAATCTCACTGGTGAAAATTTAGTTAATATTAATGAGCTCCTCAGTATTATAAAAAATCTGGAGTATGAAAATATTGAATTAAAAAGAAAAGTAGAAAGACTGGAAAAAAGAATCATCCAGTACAAGAAAGCTATAAGTAGAAAATAATCATGTCATCTTTATCTCAACAAATCATTACTGATTGTCAAAATAATTCAGATTATGTTATTACTCTGCGCCGTCATTTTCATCAATATCCAGAATTGGCTTTTCAGGAATTTAAAACTAGTGAATATATACAAAACGAAATTAAACAATTAGGATTAGTATTTGAAAAAGTATCTGAAACAGGAATCGTCAGTATAATAAAAGGAAAGAAACCTGGGCCAACTGTTGCTCTTCGGGCAGATATGGATGCTCTTGAGGTTGCTGAAAAAAATGATGTCCCTTATAAGAGTCGTGTTCCTGATCTCATGCATGCCTGCGGCCATGATGGCCATATGGCTGCTTTATTAGTTGCTATGCGAGTTCTATCTGCATACCAGGATCAAATATCTGGCACTATTGAGTTTATCTTTCAGCCTGCTGAAGAAGGGAAAGCTGGAGCAAAAAGGGTTATTGAAGAAGGTTTTTTATATTTTTTTGATGCTATTTTTGGTCTCCATCTCTGGAGTTTTCTTCTCAGTGGAATATTGGCAACTCGCAAAGGGCCTTTTTTAGCATCAGCAGATATTTTTAAGATTATTCTTTCTGGTAAAGGAGGACATGCTGCTGCTCCTCATCAAACTATTGATAGTACAGCTGTGGCAGCTGATATTTACAATGCATTACAAAAAATAATCAGTCGTGAAATCGATCCTTTACATGCAGCTGTTATTTCATCACCAGTTTTTGAGGCTAGCCGATCTCATAATATCATTCCTGATTCCACAACAATGGAAGGGACTTTTCGGGCTTTAAATACTGATGACAGGAATTATATTAAGAAAAGGATTGAACAAATTGTAGAAGGATATTGTGTCGCCTGGCGTTGTAGCGGAAAAATTGAGTTTTTTGCCGATCACTATCCTGTTTTAGTGAATCATCGTGAAGTTGTAGAAGAGGCAATGACTTTACTGAAACCATTAGCAGAAGTGACCGAAATTGATCCTGTAATGGTATCTGAAGACTTTGCCTTTTATTTAGAACAAAAGCCAGGGGCTTTTTTTCTTCTTGGGGTTGCCAATCAGGAAAAGGGAATTATTTATCCTCATCATCACCCAAGATTTGATCTGGATGAATCTGTTCTCTGGAAGGCAGCTGCCTTTTATGCATTATTAGGTTTATATTTTCAATAGTGGGGGCATGCAAAGATTGCAAAGCAGTTTTTAAATTTATTAAATTAAAGAAGTAAATATCGCTTCTTCAGTTCGTTACCCTAGAGCAACAGAAACTGTTTCTTAAGCTGGCTTTTGTTTGTGCAAAACAGCAAATATTTGTTTAGAGTAGTAAAGTAAACACCAAAGAGAATTTTAATCTTTACTTGAATCTTAAAAGATGTAGTATGAAAAAGATCTATCAACAATTTTATCAGAAAAAAATTAAGAAATTTCGGATTAAGGCAATACTCTTTGATTTTGATGGTACTTTAACAGAACCGGCTGCTATTGATTTTCAATTGATTCGCAAAGAAATAGGTTGTTCTGCTCAAGTTTCCATTTTGGAGTATATTGAAAAGATTACTGATCCGGAAGAACAAAAAGAAAAATATGCAATTCTGGATCATTATGAAACCATAAGTGCTAAACAATCTGTCCCTCAGGCTTTTACTGAAGAAGCAATCATTGAGTTAAAAAAGTGGGTAGAGCAGATTGGTATTATTACCCGTAATTCAAAAAAATCAGTGCAAATTACTTTCGCCAATTTTCAGCAGTTAACGATGAATGATTTTGATTTAATCATCACCCGGGATGATGAATTTGCACCCAAACCTAGTGGTGAAGGAATTTTACATGCTAGTAAATTATGGAATCTTCCTTGTAGTGAAATTTTAATGGTTGGTGATTTTAAGTATGATATAGAGGCGGCAAAAGCTGCCCAAGCCTGGTCAGCTTTTTTAAAAACTCCTGTTTATCCTGATGAGTCAATTTGTCAACCTGACTTTGTTATTGAGCAATTACATGAAGTTGTCTCAATTGTTAAAATGGGGCTACCTTTACCAAATGGGAAAATTCCTAATGATCTTTTAGATACTTTTTTACATCATATTTCAAGTACCACCGAACAATTACTGACTCCCCAGGTAGGTGAAGATACAGCTGTGATTGAGCTTAAAAAAGACCATTCCCTGGTCATTACTTCTGATCCCATAACCTTTGTAAGTGGTAAACAAGCCGAATATTCGATTATTATCAATAGTAATGATTTAGCGACATCTGGAGCACAGCCTCGCTGGTTTATGGTGACACTATTGTTTCCGCCGGTAATAACTCAACTGGAAATAATGAACCAATTTCAAGAACTAAATCAAGTAGCTAATGATTTTAATATTTCCCTGTGCGGTGGCCATTCAGAAATAACGGATGCAGTTACCCGGCCAATCATTTCCGGTACCCTGCTAGGGGAAATCAAAAAAGAAGAGATGATAAATAAAAAGGATATGAGCCAGGGCGATTTAATTTTTGTAACCAAACAAATAGCAATGGAAGGCACAGCTATTATTGCAGCTGAGTTTTCTGACCTGCTTGCTACGCATGGACTTTTAGATGTGGAAATTGAAGAAGCAAAGAATATGGTTGAACAGATTAGTATTTTAAAAGAAGCTCAAATAGCCGTAACTTCTGGCGGAATAACAGGACTGCATGATGTTACTGAAGGTGGGATAGCTACAGCATTACAGGAGTTAGCAGCTGTTTCTCATCATCAATTAAAAATCCATATTGAAAAGATTCCAATTGCTCCCTTAACTGATAAAATTTGTTCTATCCTTCATCTTGACCCTCTCGGTTTGATCGGATCTGGTTCATTATTGATCAGTTGCAAAAAGGATAGAGCAAAGGATTTAAGCAAAACATTTAGCGAAAATAACCTGATTTTAACCCAAATCGGTGAAGTAGGGAAAGATGGAGGAAAAGTGATTGCATTTCATCATCAAAAACCTGCTATCCTGCCGGAATTTAAAACTGATGAAATTACCAAACTCTATCTATAATCAGGAAAAAATATGAAATTAGAAAAAAAAATCTCAAAA